>DASRJN010000172.1:0-12862 GCA_035649455.1 Acidimicrobiales bacterium | reverse complement strand
GTGATGTGGTGGCACCTGTCGTCGGTGATGTGGTTGGTCCGATAGCAGGCGCTGTGGTGGACCCGCTGGTGGATGACGTGGTCGGCGACGGGGTCGTGGCACCGCTGAGGTCGATGGTTCGCCAACGGGTCTTGCCCGCCTTGCTCGGCGTATCAACCACTTCGAGTAGTGGCGAGGGTGACGGTGCCGGCCTCATGGCCGCCGCGGTCGCCGAAGCCGAGCTCGGGGTCCAGGGACCCGCGGTGCCACGGGTCGCGAGTGGCGGATTGCACAGGTGGATCTCGCCGCCGCTCCTCCCGTTCCCGGGAGGGACGGATCCGGTCGATCCTGCGCCGGATCCGGTGTCGGCGGTTCCCGTCGGGGGCGCTGGGCCGGGCTCGGCGTCCGGGTCTTCTGGCTCTTCGAGTGTCAGTGCCGTCCTCGCGGGTGGGGTCCTCGGGACGGGCCTCGCCCCTCGTGGCGTAGTGCGTGAGCGTGAGGTGCGACCGGCCAGCGTCGTCCACTCACCCGTGCGCCTTCCCGGCTGATCGACAGCTTCCGTCGATCAGCCAGTTCACCCAATCGAACGAGGGAAGGAAGCACTATGCGACGGCACACGTCTGCCGTCGGGGCGACCGTCATTGCCGCGGCGATCGTCCCGAATTGCGGGCTCGGCATCGAGCCGGCCCGCGTCCCATCCACCCTGCGAGCCCGGCGATGAACGCGGCGCGCAGCACATCCAGGTCGGTCCTCGTCGACGAGCCGGAGCGGCTCGTGCGGGACGCGCTCGTCGCCGCGATCGACGCCACCCCCGGATTGTCGGCCATCAACGGCTCGATCACGGACGCGTTCGCCGCGGGACGCGCGGATGCCGCCGTCGTGGCCGCCGAGACGCTCGACAGCGGCTGGCGGCGGCTGCTCGCCGACGGCCTCTGGGACGACGGGCCGGCGCCGGTCGTCGTGGTGGCGGCCAATGGGCCCGTCATCCCGGTCGCCGACGACCATGGGGTGGTGGTCCTCGCCTCCCGGGCCACCCCTCTGGCAGCGGTGATCGACTGCCTGCGGACCGCGCGGCCCGTGCCCCGCGGCCCTGCCGCGCGGTGCAGGCGGTCGCCGCTCACCGATCGGGAGCACGAGGTCCTCGGCCTGCTCGCCACCGGGCTCAATCCCACGGAGGTCGCCCGGAGCCTGGCCATCACCACGCACACGGCCCGAGACCACATCAAGGCCATCCGGGAGAAGCTCGACCGACCCACGGCGATGGCCGCGGTCCTCGAAGCCCTGCGCCGCGGCCTGGTGCAACTCGATCGCGTCTGATCGCCGTGGATGCCCAACTTTGGGGAGTGTGGCCACGGCGGACCGTGTCTTGACTGGTGCCACCGGTGGCGGTCCCGGCGCCGGGCGGGTGACGTCGGGACCGCGGCCGGCCGCGTGCTCAGCGGGCGCCGACCGGCCGCCGCCGTCGCCACGCCTGTGTGACCGCGGGCGAGGCCCACCCGGCGTCGGCGTCGTTCAGGTTCGTGCCCGGAGGCACCAGCTTGTCGATGCGGTCCAGCGTCTCGTCGTCGAGCGCCACCTCGCCGGCCCCGAGCAGCCCTTCGAGCTGCTCCATCGTGCGGGGCCCGATGATGGCGGCGCTGACCGCGGGATGGCTCAGGGTGAAGGCGAGGGCCATGTGCGTCAGCGACATGCCGGCGTCTCCCGCCACCTCCTCCAGCTGCGGCACCAGGTCGAGCTTGCGCGCCACGCCGGGCCGCTCGGGATCGAAGCGTTGGGGCATGCGGGCGGCGCGGCCGGTCTCGGGCGGCGCCTCGCCGGGCCGATAGCGGCCGGTGAGGAACCCCCCGTTCAGCGGGCTCCAGGGGATGACCCCCATGCCGTAGCGCTCGCACGTGGGCAGCACCGAAGCTTCGATGCCCCGGACGAAGATCGAGTAGGGCGGCTGTTCGACCCGGAACCGCTGGTGTCCCCGCCGCTCGGCCGTCCACTGGGCCTCCACGATGGCCTCGGCCGGGAACGTCGAGGACCCGAGGTAGCGCACCTTGCCCTGCCGCACGAGGTCGGATAGCGCCGACAGCGTGTCGTCGAGGTCGGTGTTCGTGTCGGGACGGTGCACCTGGTACAGGTCGATGTGGTCGGTGCCCAGCCGGCGCAGGCTGTTCTCGACGGCGCGGACGATCCACCGGCGCGAGTTGCCCTGCTGGTTGGGATCCTCGCCCATGGGCCCGTGGAACTTGGTGGCGAGCACGATGTCGTCGCGCCTGCCCGCGAGCGCCTGGCCGACGATCTCCTCTGACTCACCGGCCGAGTAGACGTCCGCGGTGTCGATGAAGTTGATTCCGGCGTCGAGGGCCTGGTGGATGATGCGGACGCACTCCTCGCGGTCGCGGTTGCCGATGCGGCCGAACATCATGGCGCCGAGGCACAGCGGGCTGACCTTGACTCCCGTGGTGCCGAGCGAGCGGTAGCGCATGGGTTGTCTCCTTGAGCGTCGGAGCGAACCTTCCCGCCCCGTTCTCTACCACCGATCGGCGCCGGCGCCACACGCCCGAATCAGCCGCGTGCAGCCAGCCTTCGCAGCGGCGGGAGCGTCGGCGGCGGCTGGCGCCGCTCCGGCAGCTCGGCGAGGAGCTCGGTCGTCACCTGGGCGATGCGGCGCACGGCCAGCTCGAAGGGCGCTTCGGTGGCGGGCGAGGTCTTCTGCACCCCGCTGACCTTCCGCACGAACTGGCGGGCGGCGGCCTCGATCTCCTCTGATGTCGCCTCGGGCTCGAGGCCGCGCAGAGTCGTGATGTTGCGGCACATGGGCCGAGGCTACCGAGCAGGGTCACGGTGGCGTCCCGCCTTCGGGTGACGAGTCGCGTCGCTGCCGCACATCGTCGGCCAGGAGCTTGAGCTCATCGGCTATGCGGTATGCGGGGAGCGCTCCGGTGTCGATGAGGCCGAACAGCTCGCGTGCCGAGATGCCGAGGATGTCGGCCGCACGTACCGGTGTCACCCAGCGGTAGTCGCCGAACTCGTCGCCGTCGGCCACGGCGGTACCGGTCACGGCACCGGGGTGGGGGAGTAGGTCGTCGTCCGACACGGCTGGTCGGGGAGGTCGTCGATGGTCAGGGGCATGTCATCCGCTCTTCCGGGATGTCGTCGTCTGGCCGGCGCGAGACCGGCGAGTCGAGAGCCGCCGCGGACGGCCGCCACCCGCCATTGCGGGGCTTGGCCGGGGCCGCGGGCGCTCTCGTGATCCGCCAATGGAGCCCACCGCCGGGCTCCGCTGTGGGGGTCACCTTAGGTGGCGTGCCATGGTCGAGCCAACCTTTTGAGCTGTTTTCATGCTACAAAATGATTTCTAAGCCAAAATCAGTGGCAATGAGGGCAGCACGGTGCCAAGATCTCGCCCACACAGACGCCAACCCGGGCGCCGTGAGACCTGCGACGAGGACCTGCGATGCTCATCACCTGCCGTGTCGACGCCTTCGACCTCATGGTCGGGCAGCGGCCATCCGGGCCCAGGCGGCAGCGCCTGGCGTGGGAGGCGACGTGGCACGCGCGCTGACACAGCCGGACGACGCGGTCGAGATCCCCAGGTGCCTCGCCGCCACCGCGGTGTGCTGGAACCGCTCGGTGGGCCGGCGGTGGATGGAATGCCTGCCCGGCTTGGTGACGGAGCTGGCGGGGGAGTGGGCGCTGGAGCTGGGACCGCCCTATCCGAACGGGCATTGCGCCCTGGTGCTGCGAGCCAGCCGGGCGGGTGAGGCCCTGGTGTTGAAGGTGTCCTGCCCCGACGTGGAGACACGGCCTGAACCCGATGCGCTTCGGCTCTGGGACGGCGACGGGGCAGTGCGCCTGGTGGCGGCCGACGAGCGGCGAAGCGCCATGCTGCTCGAACGGCTGGAGCCCGGGACACCCCTGAGCGATCACCCGGACCGCGATGAGGCTCTCGTCATCGCCTGCGAGCTCGTCAGGCGACTTCGGCGACGGCCGCCGCCTGGTCACCGCTTCCGCGACGCCGCGGCCGTGGCGAGACAGGTTGTCAGCGGTCTGCGGCGGCGCTGGACCGCAGCCGGCGAGCCGTTCGACGAGAGGCTGGTCGACGCGGCCGTACGGGCCGCCAAGGTGCTGCTCTGGGACGGGTCCAGCGAACCGCTCGTCGTGGTCAACCGCGACCTGCACCTGGGGAACGTGCTGGCGGCCGAGCGCGAGCCGTGGCTCGTCATCGATCCGAAGCCGCTGGTGGGAGAGCCCGCGTTCGACGGCGGCCACCTACTGGCCGACGCGCTCGACCGGGACGTCACTCTCGACAGGGTCCAGCGGGCCTCGGTGCTGATCGCCGACGGGCTCGGCGTCACGCCGGACCGCCTGTGGTCATGGGCCCTGGTGCGAGCCGTCGACTTCGCCGTTTGGGCCTACGAGGTGGGTGAGGACGAGCCAGTCGGGCGGCTGAGGTTGGCTCGATCGCTCACCCAGCTGGCAGGCAGCTGAGCCGTGGCCACGGGACCGATCAAGCACGACACCAGGGGCAGGCGGTCTGCCCCTGGTGCCTCGACCTTGGTGTCAGCCGTCGCCCCCGTCGGCAGCAGCCGGCGCGGCGTTGATGTCGCCGATGCGGCCGCCGAGGTCAGGATGCTCGGAGCTGAAGAGTCCCCAACGGCTCTCCCAACCCGGGACGTTCCACATGTGGGACATCCAGAGGCCTTGCAGCGGGACCACCCGTCCACCACGCGCCTCGCACTCGCCCTCGTCGGTGTTCTCGTCACCCAGCACCCCGCCGCCGCCGCCGATGCACAACTGGCTGTGGACGTGCCACGGATCGGTCTTGCCGGCAAAGCCCTCAGGCTCGTTCCCTGGACCGTTGAAGTCGAGGAAGCTCAGGCCGACCAGCGGGCTGTCGGGCGCGGTGCCGGCGAACAGCAGGATCTCCGGGTTGGCAGGGTCGAACGTCGAGTCGAGCAGGCCGCCGTTGAGGTAGTGAGCCGCGATGCAGGGCACGTAGGGCGTGATCCGTCGGTAGCCCCCGGCCTCGGCCGCCGCGACGGTCGGGTACTTGATCACCACCGCGTTGGCCGCGGCGATCTGCTGCGAGAGCGTGGTCCGGGTCGCCGCGTCCATCGGCTCGAACGGCACCGGCCCGCGGTGTCCGTGGCCGGCGTTGCCCCCGACCGCCACGTTGGACTGCTCGCACGCCGAGGATCCGTCGGCTGCGATCACCACGTCCGTGTGCCCTTCCTGGTGCTCAGGCGTGGCGGCCGCCGTCTCGCCACCTGCTTGATCGCCGCTTTCCTGATCGTGGTCCTCGGCGGTCATGGCCTCGTGGTCGTGGCCGGGAGCGGACATCGCCGCCTCGTTGTCGTGGCCGTCATCGGCCTCGCCATGGCTGTGCTCGGAGGCGAAAGACGGCGCCAGGGCCATCGTGGACACCACGGCGATCGCCACGCCGGTGACGCCGATGCTGGCCAGCCCGAGCGAGGGGCGCAGGGTTCGCTGCGCCACCGCCGGACGGAACAGCACCACCGCCGACACACCTACGATGACCACCTCGAATGCCGTGGCCAGCGCGTCGGCCAGCGCCACGGGCTCCGGCTCCCAAGCCCCCGGGCCGATCGGCACTCCCCAGATGCGGGACATGGCCCAGACCAGGACGATGAACGTGTTGCCGATTGCGGCCGCGGCCAGCAGCTTGCGGGTCGGTGCCATCAGGAATGCCACGGCCCAAGCGATCTGCAGCCAGGCGACGACGGCGAAGAACACGCCGTGCTTCCACGAGAGGTTGAAGTGCTCGCCGACCTCCGCGAAGTGGATCGCCCCAGCGGCCAGGGACAGGGCGACGACCAGCCAGCGCAAATAGCGGCCAATCGTGCCGTCGGTCGTCGTCATTGTGACCCCTCCACAAATCCGATGCACGGCTTGTGCAAGAACACTACGCCCATTGTCCAGTGCTCGTCGCATGCCCTTTCGGAGACTCCTCGCTCCCTTCCCCGTCCCGAGGGTGGTCGACCACGTGCGTTCAGTCAGGCGCTCCGGAGTGCGGGCGGGAGGGTGGGCAAGCGCACGCGGGACGCCTCCCGGCCGACCGATCGCCGTTCTCGGGCGGCGAGGCCCGGACGTTCGCCGGGACGCTTCGCATCTATCGTTGGCTGATGGCCGCGGTGTCCGGGTCCGGCGACTACGCCTCCAGGCGACGACATCGGGTGCTCACGCTGGTGGCTCTGGCCGTCATGGTGATGGTGGGGTTGTCCGCCTGTGGCGACGACTCCTCCACGGTCACCAGCCCGAGCGAGCCGAACGATGGCGCCGGGGACAGCGGGGGCGACGGCGGGGCTGGGACCGGGGCCGGCATCGAGCATCCGACCGGGGCCGACGAGGCCGTCCTGGAGATCCGGGAGGAAGGCGGGCTCGCGGGTCCCCAGCAGGTCGCCGGGCCCGCGACCCTGGTGGTGACGGGGGACGGGCGGCTCGTCCAGCCGGGGCCCGTGATCGAGATCTATCCGGGACCGCTGCTGCCGAACCTGCAGCAGCGCAGCATCAGCGAGGACGGCATCCAGCAGCTGCTGGGGCTGGCGGACGAGCACGGCCTGCTGGCCGACGCCACCTACCCCGGCCTCGACAACGTGATGGACGCGCCCGACACCGTCGTGACGATCAGCGCGGGCGGGCAGACCTACGAGCACCGGGCGTACGCCCTGGGCTTCGAGGGCGAAGGCGTGGACGCCGACGAGAGCCGGGCTCGGCTGCAGGACTTCGTGACCCGCGCCACCGAGCTCGCGGCGTCGAACGACCCATCGCTGGGGAACGAGGAGCCCTACGAGGCCGACGTGTATCTGATCCGGGCGCTGCCCGACCAGCCCGACCGGAGTCCCGAGGGCCTGGAGCCGTCGATCGTCGAGTGGCCGTCGGGGGCCCCTGTGCGGCTGGCCGACGCGGCCGACTGCGCCGAGGTCCCCGCGGCCGGCGTCGCGGCGGCGTTGGCCGGTGCCAACCAGTTGACGCGCTTCGTGGACGCTGGGGTCAGCTACGCCCTCTCGGTGCAGCCACGCATCGCCGGGCAGTCCTGCCGGGAGTAGCTTGCGGGGCCGTGCATCGGCTCTTGGGGGGTCTCGTCGCCGCTGTCGCGCTGGCGGCCGCATGCTCGGGTGGGGGAGACGGCGACGCGTCCGACACGACGCTGGACCCCGCGAACACGACCACCACGGCGCCGCCGCTGCCGACCGCGGAGGAGCTGTGCGACGGCGCCGCCGCGGTTTCCGGGCCGACCGCCACGGTGGCGCAGCCGGCGCTCGTGGAGACCTCGGGCATCGCCGAGAGCCGTGAGAACGACAATCTCATCTGGGCCCACAACGACTCGGGTGGCAACCCCGAGCTGTTCGCGGTGGGCATGGACGGCAGCGACCGGGGCCGGTGGGCCGTGCCCGGCGCCACCGCTGTCGACTGGGAGGACATGGCGCGCGGCCACGGCGAAGAGGGCGTGGATCGGCTCTACATGGCCGACATCGGCGACAACAGCGCGCAGCGTTCCAACGTCGTGGTCTACCGCGGGACCGAGCCCGAGGTCCCGGCCGGGGCCGCGGGCGGCATGCTGGCGGATGTCGAGGCCCTCACGCTCAGCTACGCCGACGGGCCCCGGGACGCGGAGACGTTGCTGGCCGATCCGGTGTCCGGCGACCTGTTCGTGGTGAGCAAGCAGCTGGTGGGGCGGCCCGGCGCGTACCGCATCCCGGCGGGGGCCGAGCCTGGCGGGACGATCACCATGGCCCGGGTTGCCGACGTGGGCGTCGACGACTCCACGTTGGTGACCGGGGGCGACGTGTCCCTGGACGGATCTGTCGTCGCCCTCCGCACCTACACCAGCGTGCTGCTGTTCCCGCGGGCCGATGACGAGACCGTGTCCGACGCCCTGGCCGGGACACCGTGTGAGGCTCCCGCGCCGGTCGAGGTCCAGGGCGAGGCGCTGGCGTTCGACCCTGACGGCCGGGGCTACGTGACCATCAGCGAGGGCGCCAACCCGGCGATCCACCACTTCCGCCTGCCTTGAGCCCCGGCCCGGCCCGGCCTGGCCGGGGCGTGGCGGCTACGCGAACGGGAGGAAGGTCGTCGCTCCCAGGTTGGACAGCTGGCTGCTGGCCAGCCCGGCCGCCGACAGCGTCCACAGCGTGTCGCCGATCACCCATGAGCGGGTGATCGGCGGGGTGTAGGCGGTCGGCGGCAGCAGGTCGCTCGGGCCGGCGATCACACGGCCGTCGGGCTCGACCGGCAGGGGCCCGGTGGTGGGGGTGATCCCGACGCCGACGTTGGGGTCGGCCTGCTGCGTCGGGTGCGTCACCCGGCCCACCTCGGTGATGGTGGCGCCCTCGGCGTCGACCCCGAACCCGACGAGCCCGGAGAAGCCCGTGTCGTAGTCGCTCACCGGCACTGCCGCGAGCGACGTCTGCGGCCACCACAGGAAGGCATGGGGATCCCACTCGGCGTCGGTGCTCGACTGAGGCAGCACGGCCTGCGCCACCCGCACCGGAGCGGCCGGGTCCCGGACGTCGTACAACGCCACCTGCGTGCCGGTGGTCCGTCCCTGCTCGGTGGCGTCCTGGCCGATCCCGAGCAACCGACCGTCGCCGATCGGATGCAGGTAGGCCGAGTAGCCGAGCATCTTCAGCTCGCCCGTCACCGTGGGCGCGGTCGGGTTCGCGAGGTCCACTGTGTAGAGCGGATCGGTCTGGCGGAAGGTCACGACGTAGCCGACGTCACCCAGGAACCGCACGCCCCGGATGGTCTCGCCCCGGCCCAGGCCCGAGACCGACCCCACCGTCTCCAGGGCGCCGTTGCCGGGGTCGAGGACCAGGACGTGGCTCTCCGAGGTCTGAGCCTCGGCCTCGGCCCCGCCGAACGCCGGGCCGGTCGTCGTGGCCACCCGCAGGTGGCCGTCGTGCTCGTCCATGGCGTACTGCCCGACCAGGGTGCCGTCGACGTGTCCCGACAGCTCGTAGACGGCCCGGTCCGGGTCGGTGATGTCGAAGCGGTGGATGTCGGTGCCGGGCGGCTCGATGCCCTCGGCCGGGACCGAGCTGCCGTTGCCGCCGCCCGACGAGGTCGGCCGGTCGAGCGCCGCGACGTCGACCCACCGCGGGGCGGCCACGTACAGGTGCTCGGGCGAGGCGTAGACGGTGTCGCCGCCGGCCAGCACGCCGGTCCCGCTGGCCGACGCCAGCCCGGATGCGACGCCCTCGGACACGTCGACCGTCACCACCGTGACCATGCCGAAGCCGGAGAACGTGTTGGGGGCGTGGGCGTCGCCGCAACCCATGAGCTTGCCGTCCTCGGCCACGCTGCCGTCCGGCGCCAGCTGCCGCCAAGTCGGCAGCAGCGTCTCGGGATCGGCGTCCGCCACCGCCTGGCGGTTCAGGTTGGTGGCCTGATCCTCGGCCTGCGGGCCGGGCACCGCCGGCGTGACCAGCGGCAGCCGTAGCTGGGGATCGGCCTGCAACACGATGCGGGCCACGTCGCCGGTCATGCGGGCGGCCACGAACGAGCCGTCGAGGTCGAAGGTGTCGCCCACCCGCAGCGTGTCGCCGTCGATGGCCACCTCGACCACCTGCGTGGTGGGGATCGTCGGGGCGAAGGACGGACGGGCGGCGCCGTCGTCCTCGGCCGCCATGGGCACGACCCCGAACGACCCGCTGGCCATGACCAGCACCCGGTCGCCGGCCAGCAGCAGCTTCGCGTCGTAGAAGTTCTCGGGCAGGTCGACCGAGGCCAGCAGCGTGCCCCGCGAGGCAGAGGCCAGGTGCAGGCGATTGTTCGACAGGGCGAGGATGCGCTCGCCGTCGGTCTTGACCGTGTCGGGCTCGTCGACCCCGGCGACCTGCACATTGGTGCCCGAGTAGTCCGCGCCCTCGCCTGGAGCGCCCGGAGTCGTCGTGGGTGCCGGCTCCGCCCCGGGGGCCGTCGACAGGTCGGTGAGGGAGCGCTCTGCTCCGGCTGCGGCTTGGTCCTCGGCGACGCCGAAGCCGTCGACCGGCATGAACGAGCCGGTGAAGCCATAGGCGCCGACCCGGGGCGCCAGCTCGTCCCGCATCCAACCGGACAGCGCGTCGCACGAGTCGAGCTGTCGCAGGCTGCTGGCCAGCTGCAGGTTCGGCCTGAGCCCGCCGGCCCGCGGCTCCGACGAGCCTCCGCCCGCCGAACATCCGGCGGCGATCAGCGCGAGCGCCAGCGCGAGTGCCGCACCCGAGGCCCCAGCCCGTGTCCGCATCGTGGTCTCCCTGGTTCGATGCCCTGTCATCGCGTGTTCGACGCCGGCGGCGGTCGCGGCGGTTCCCGCTCCCGGGAAATTTGTCAGGCCCGCGTGTGGGCCTGGGCGAGCGCGTGCTCGACCAGCGAGATCAGCACCGCGATGACGGTGGTGCCCCGGCGTGCGTCGCAGAAGACCAGGGGGACGTCGGGAGCCAGCGCCAGCGCCGAGCGGAGCCGCTCCTCGCTGTGCTGAGGGGCGCCGGGGAAGACGTTGATCGCCACCAGGAAGGGCACGCGGCGATCCTCGAAGAAGTCAATGGCGGGGAAGGCATCGTGCACCCGCCGGGTGTCGACCAGCACGATCGCCCCGACGGCCCCGCTGGTGATGTCGTCCCACATGAACCAGAAGCGATCCTGTCCGGGCGTGCCGAACAGGTAGAGCACCAGCTGCTCGTCGATGGTGCGGCGAGCGAAGTCCATGGCGACGGTGGTCGTCCGCTTGTCGCCCACCGCGCTGGCGTCGTCGACGCCCAGCGACAGCTCGGTCATGGCCGCCTCGGTGGTCAGCGGGGTGATCTCCGAGACGGCGCCCACGAACGTCGTCTTGCCGACGCCGAAGCCGCCGGCGATGACGATCTTGACTGCGATCGGACCGTCCATGGTCACGAAGTCCTCAAGCCTTTCAGGAGGCGCTCGAGCACCTCGGTCCGGGGTCGGCCCTCCGGCGTCACGGGCGGCCGGTGGATCGACAGCATGTCGTCGGCGTGCAGGTCCGATACCAGGACCCGCGCCACGCCGACGGGGATGCGGAGCTTGGCGGCCACCTCCACCACGGAGATCGGCGTTCGGCACAGGTCGACGATGTGGACCTGTTCGAAGCGCAGGAGAGCCCGCGACGCCAGCCCGCGCTCCGTGGTCGTGACCATCGTCTCGAGCGCGAGGTCCTGGCCGTGGGATCGGGTCCGCCCCCCGGTGATGGCGTAGACGGGAACGACCCGGGGGCCGCCCCCGCCGCCCCGGATCATGGGCTTGGGCGCATCGACAGCTCTGCCCGCAAGGCAGGCGTGAGCACTTGCCCGACCCGGGCGACGAGCATGCTCATCTCGTAGCCGATGAGACCGATGTCGCAGTCGGGCCCGCACATCACGGCCAGCGCGGAACCCTCGCTCACCGTCGTGACGAAGAGGTAGCCGCCGTCCATCTCCACGATGACCTGGTTGACGTTTCCGGCGCCCATGTGGCGCGCAGCCCCGGCGGTGAGGCTGGCGAGCCCCGACGTCACTGCGGCCAGCGTGTCCGCGGTATCGCGGTCGAGCTGGTCGGACAGGGCGAGGACCAGCCCGTCCGTCGACAGCACGACGACGCTGTTCACCCCCGGGATCCGCTCGGCGAAGCTGGTGATCAGCCAATCGAGGTCCGGGCTGTTGGCGTCGGGGAGGGTGCTCACCGATTCTCCTCGGGCGAACTGGGCCGCGACCCGTCTGCCGCGACCCGGCCGGCGTTCTGGCTGGCCTGGAACCGTGACAGCATGGCACGGACCCGCTCGGCATCTCGACCTCCGTCCGCATCCGCGGGAGGACCAGGTGCGTCGCGACGCAGTGCCGGGGCGAGGTGGGTACCGGGCACGCGCCGGGCGAGGCCGTCCGGGTCGGTGTCGGCGACCGGCTCGGGAGGCACCGGCGTCGAGGCGACGTCGAGGGGCGGCGGCCCGGCGGCGGCGGTGGGCCAGATCGAGGCCCGTGCGAAAGTCCTGGGCGTGTCCGGCGTGACGAGGCCGGCCCACCAGGACGTCTCCTCGGGCTCGGTCGGAGCCGGGGCTGACGCCCGCGGGGAGGCGGAGGTAGCCGCGGCGGAGGACTGCTGCAGCTCGACCCAGGCGGCGACCGGTCCCAGGCGGGTGCCAGGGTGGACCTGCGCGGCCGCCCCGCTCGCCCGCGGCACCACCCGGGCCGGCTGCCTGGTGTCCGGGCTCGTGGCTTCGGCGCCGGCCGGAGGCATGGCGAACGCGGCCCCCGGAGCGGCGGCGGTGCTGCCGAGCGGGTCGGGCGAGGCGCCGGCGGTAATGGCAGCGGGGTCGAAGGCGGCGGGTTGGTCGGAGGGTGAGGTGGTGGGGTCGAGGCGGGCGGGTTGGGTGCCGGCAGCGGCGGTGGCGGTGGGGTCGAAGGCGGCGGGTTGGGCGCCGGCAGTAGTAGCGGTGGGGGCGAGCCCGGTGGGTTGGGTGCCGGCAGCGGGACCGGTGGTGGGGTCGAAGGCGGGTTGGAAGCCGGGCGAGGTGGTGGTGGGGGTGGAGCCGGGCGGCTGGGCGCCCAGCCGGCGGGGGAGGGCGTCGCGGGATTCGGTGGTGGGGTCGAGGCGAGCGGGTGGGGCGCCGGCGGCGGGGGAGGCAGTGGGATCAAGCGGCGCGGAGCGGGCGTCGAGTCGGCGGGGGAGGGCGTCCAGGGGCGCCGCAGCCCGGCCGCGGCCGGGGGCGTTCTGGGTGGGAGCGAAGGGCGTGGGGTCGGTGTCGAAGCGGGTTGGGAGGGCACCCCGGGGGTTGGTGGTGCCGCCGATGAGGCTGGTGGTGCCGAACGGGGATGCCGTGGCGACAGGGGCGGACTGCACCGGGATGGCGGGCTCGTACCACGGGGGCATGGGGGTGGTGAGCCACGCCGGGGCCAGGGAGGGT
>DASRJN010000171.1:0-5944 GCA_035649455.1 Acidimicrobiales bacterium | reverse complement strand
GTCAGCCAGGCCATCCGCCGCACCCGGGCCGGCCTGAAGGACCCCAAGCGCCCCAGCGGGTCGTTCATCTTCCTGGGCCCTTCGGGCGTGGGCAAGACCGAGCTGGCCCGCACGCTGGCCGAGTTCCTCTTCGGCGACGAGACCGCGCTGATCCAGCTCGACATGTCCGAGTACATGGAGAAGCACACGGTGTCCCGCCTGGTCGGCTCGCCCCCGGGCTACGTCGGCTACGAGGAGGGTGGCCAGCTCACCGAGGCCGTGCGGCGCAAGCCGTTCTCGGTGGTGCTGTTCGACGAGATCGAGAAGGCCCACCCCGACGTGTTCAACACGCTGCTCCAGATCCTGGAGGAGGGGCGCCTCACCGACGCCCAGGGCCGCTCGGTCGACTTCCGCAACACCCTGCTGATCATGACCTCGAACCTGGGTACCGCCGACCTCCGCAAGGCGAGCGTGGGCTTCGCCCGCTCCGACGAGGCCGTGTCCTACGAGAAGATGAAGGACAAGGTCAACGACGCCCTCAAGCTCCACTTCCGTCCCGAGTTCCTGAACCGCATCGACGACACGATCGTGTTCCACGAGCTCACCAAGGACGAGGTCACCCAGATCGTCGACCTGATGATCGCCCGGGTGCAGCGCCAGCTGGAGAGCCAGGGCCTGGGCCTGGAGCTCACCCAGGAGGCCAAGTACCTCCTGGCCGACAAGGGCTACGACCCCCAGCTGGGGGCACGACCGCTGCGCCGGGCCATCCAGCGCATGGTCGAGGACCCGGTGTCGGAGAAGCTCCTGCTCAAGGAGGTGCGGGCCGGCGAGATCGTCGTCGTCGACGCCGAGAACGATCCCGAGACCGGCGAGCGGGTCATCGTGTTCCGCTCGGTCGAGGGGTTCACGCCGCCGCCCATGGAGCTGGCCGAGGCGGGGGGCTCCCCGCCCACCGAGAACTGACGGTTCCGGCAAGAACTGCGACCCGGTCGCCAGCGGGCAACTGCTACGCGTCGTAAGGTCCGCCTTTCAACGTGGACCGTTCGCGCCCCTGCTTCGTCCGACGCCTCCTCCCGGCCGTCCTCATCGCCCTCGCCGCGACCGCGTGCGAGGTTCGGACGGTTGTCACGGTGGACATGGACGACGACGGTTCCGGGTCGGTGGAGGTGGCCACCGGGCTCGACGAGGACGCGGTGGACCAGCTTCCCGACCTGGATGGTGACGGCGTCTCGGGCCCGGCCGATCTCGCGGCGCTGGTCCGCACCGACGACCTGACCGCGGCGGGCTGGCGGGTCAGCCCGCCCGAGACCCGCGACGACGGCACCACCTGGATCCGGGTCACCCACCCGTTCGGCTCGCCGGACGAGGCCGACCAGGTCATGGCTCAGATCACCGGGGACTCCGGCCCCCTGCAGCAGATGCACCTCACGCGGGACCATCCCTTCGGGCGGGTGCGCTACCAGTTCCGGGGCACCGCGGACCTCAGCGGTGGCCTGGAGGCATTCGGTGACGAGGGCCTCTCCACCCTGCTCGAAGGCGAGCCGCTCGGCGAGGACCAGGCCGCCATCGAAGCCCGCATCGGCCAGCCTCTGTCCGAGGCCTTCAAGTTCACGGTCACGGCCCGCCTCCCCGGCGGCGAGAAGAGCTGGTCCCCCAAGCTGGGCGACCCACCACTGGACATGGCGGCCGACAGCACGGTGTTCCGCTGGCCGGAGCTGCTGCTCGCGGTCGTGGCCGCGCTCAGCCTCATCGCCCTCGTGCTGGTCCTGGTGGCGCGCTCGCTGCGAGGTCGCCGGCTAGAGGGGTAGGTACAGCGCCGTCTCCGGTCCCTCGTGGACCTCGCGGTAGCCGGCGTCGAGCGATGACTCCGCGGCCGGGTTGGCGGCCAGCCAGCCCCGATCCACCACGATGACGTCGACCCCGTACTGCGCCAAGAGGGCGTCGGCGGTGTCGGAGGGGTAGTCGCGCATGGCGACCTCCAGCGTGTCGTAGCTGGCGGGGAAGAGCCCCGAGTAGCCGTTGACCGTGGTGTCGCCCGTGTCGAGCACCGCGAGCATGTCGTCCACGGTGCCCTCGTAGGAGCCGGCGCGCCCGTCGGGCGGGAACGGCATGAAGGCCACCACCGCGGGCGCCGCGGCCGGTGGGTGATCGTCGAGGTAGGCGGCCCAGTCGGGCGTACCGGCGTCCACCGGGCGCAGCCGGCCGGGCGTCACGCCGGTCTCCGCCACGGCCAGCACCACCACCGCCGCGCCCAGGGCGAGGGCCGCGGCCCGGGGGATCCGCTCGGCGCGCGCCGGCGCCCGCAGCCACCCCCAAGCCGCGTCGAGGGCATAGGAGGCCAGCGCCAACGCGAACAGCTGGCTGAGGACGTCGGCGCGGAACGGGCTGCGCAGGCTCTCGAACCCGGGCACCACCCGGCGCACCACCTGGTAGGGCTGCCAGCCGCCGAGGCTGAGGTTGAGCCCCAGGCTGAGCAGGTGGGCCACCATCAGCCCCACCAGCAGGAACGTCGGCTGCCGGTTGCGGTCGGTGGCCGTAGGGTCGGCTGCGGCCCGGCGCGCCGCCACCACCGTGCCCGCGACGGCCGCCACCAACAGCACGGTCCCGGGGTAGAGCGCGTGGCCGCCCCCGGGGTCCTGCACCCACGGGACGACGTCCACGCCCGCGGCGCCCGCCGGCAATCGCAGGAAGTCCGACGTGTCGGCGCTCAGGCTCTCGATGGTCTCTTCGGAGCGGCTGTAGTCGGCGGTGATGCGGGCCTGGGGCACCAGGAAGGGCAACGCGAGGACCGCGAACACGGCCGCCATCACCACGAGGTCGAGGGCGCGGGCACGGGTGAGCCAGGTCCGGCGGACCAGCACCAGCGCGGAGGGCCCGATGACCACCACCGCGAACAGCCCGTAATAGCCACAGGTGAGGAACGCCACGGCCAGCCACAGCCCGATCTCCACCGCCCGCCGCCGGCCCCCCGCCGCGGCCCAGCGCAGCACGGCGTCGATCAGCAGCAGCAGGGGGAACACCATCACCAGCTGCAGCACCCCCAGCTGGGCGGCCACGAACGGCAGGGCGACGGCCAGGGCCCCGGTGACTGCCGCGGCCACCGGCCGGGCGCCCAGCGTGCGGGCCAGCCGGCGCCCGGCGATGCCGTTCAGGGTGAGCGCGGCGAGCAGCACCAGGTTGAAGGCCAGCACCGGGTTGCTGCTCAGGAAGGCCAGCGGCGCGAACACCAGCCCGGTGAGCGGCTGGGGCTCGGACAGCGCGAACGTCCCGGTGGTGGGGTGGAACAGCGGCGCGTCCCAGTAGCCGCGGAACAGGTCGCCGATGGCGATCTCGTTCCAGCGCAGCGTCCACAGGTTGAACAGCGGCACGGTGGCCACCGGCTCGGCCCCGTAGTTGAGCGACGCGCCCATGTGCAACGGCATGGGCCAGGTCACGACGGCGGCGAGAGCGACATACAGCGGGACCAGCACCCGGGCACGCACGGCCGCCGACGTTACCGCGCGGTCACCTGAACTCTCCGTCGGCACCGCCTTGGTTGTCATACCCCCTCCGTAGTGTCTCGGCCGTGCGGCACAGGACGGTCTATCGCTGTAGCGAGTGCGGGGCGGACGCGCCCAAGTGGATGGGCTGGTGCCCGGCCTGTGAGGCGAGCGGTTCGCTCAACGAGGAGCTGGTGGTGGCCGCCCGTCCGGGCCGGACCGGCGCGGCGTTGGCCCCGCCGTCGGTGCCCATCCCCATCGCCGAAGCGGTGGGCGACGCCGCCGAGCCCATGGCGACGGGCGACGGGGAGCTCGACCGGGTGCTGGGCGGCGGGCTCGTGCCCGGCTCGGTGACGGTGGTCGGGGGCGAGCCCGGCGTGGGCAAGTCCACGCTGCTGCTCCAGGCCCTGGCCTCGGTGGCGGGCCGGGGCGCCACCTGCCTGTACGTGACGGCCGAGGAGTCGGCCCGCCAGGTGGCGCTGCGGGCCGAGCGGCTCGGGGTCAGCGCCCCGTCGCTCTGGCTGGTGGCCGAGACGTCCCTGCCCCGCGTGGTGGCGCACCTGGACGCGCTGGCTCCCGCCGTGGTGGTCGTCGACTCGATCCAGACCGTGTTCGACCCCGACCTCGGCAGCGCGCCCGGTTCGGTGGGCCAGGTGCGGGGCTGCGCCCAGCGGCTGGTCACCGAGGCCAAGGCGCGGGGCGTGAGCGTGGTGCTGGTGGGCCACGTCACCAAGGACGGGGCCCTGGCCGGGCCGCGGGTGCTCGAGCATCTCGTCGACACGGTGCTGGCCTTCGAAGGCGACCGCCATCACGCCCTGCGCATGCTGCGGGCGGTCAAGCACCGCTTCGGCAGCACCCACGAGCTGGGCTTGTTCGAGATGGGCGAGTCCGGCCTGTTGGGGGTGCCCGATCCCAGCGCCCTGTTCCTGGCCGACCGCCAGCCCGGGGTGCCCGGGTCGGTGGTGGCCCCGGTGCTCGACGGCTGGCGGCCCCTGCTGGTCGAGGTGCAGGCGTTGGTGGTGCCCAGCACCGCCCCCGCGCCGCGGCGCACGGCCCAGGGCGTCGACGGCGGCCGGCTGGCCCAGGTGCTGGCGGTCCTCGACCGCCACGCCGGGCTCGACGTCGGCCGAGCCGAGGTGCACGTGGCCGTCGCCGGCGGAGTGCGGGTGAGCGAGCCCGGAGCCGACCTGGCGGTGGCGCTGGCGGTGGCGTCGTCCGCCACCGGCCGGCCGGTGCCCGCGGACCTGGTGACCTGCGGGGAGATCGGCCTGGGCGGCGAGCTGCGGCAGGTCCAGCGCACCGAGCGGCGCCTGTCCGAGGCCGCCCGCCTCGGCTTCGGCCGGGCCCTGGTGCCGCGCTCCGCCCCGGAGGCCCCGGAGGGGATGCGGCTGGATCGAGCCACTTCGATCGGGGAGGCGGTGCACCATCGGGCGTTCCGCCCGCAGCCGGTGGTGTCCTGAGTCCCCAGCGAGGCGGTTCGCCGAGGGAGAGCCAGGTACCGCAGTACCCTGTCGCGCGTGGTTTCCCGCCCCAGTGCCGAGCTCATGGACGCGCTCGCCGCCGTGGCCCCGGGCACCGGGCTGCGCGAGGGCATCGATCGGATACTCCAGGCCAACATGGGTGCGCTCATCGTGGTGGGCGACGGCCCCGAGGTGCTCAACATCTGCTCGGGCGGGTTCCTGCTCGACGCCGCCTTCTCGCCCCAGCGGCTGTCCGAGCTGGCCAAGATGGATGGCGCCATCATCCTGGCCTCCGACGCCAGCCGCATCGCCCGGGCCAACGTCCACCTGGTGCCCAACCCCAACGTCCCCACCTCCGAGACCGGCACGCGGCACCGCACCGCCGAGCGGGTGGCCCGGTCGATCGACGTGCCCGTGATCTCGGTGTCCGAGGACATGTCGATCATCGCGGTGTACGTGAACGACGAGAAGCACCCGCTGGAGACCATCCCGCGGCTGCTGGTGCGGGCCAACCAGGCCCTGCAGACGCTGGAGCGCTACCGCGACCGGCTCGACGGCGTGACCGCGTCCCTCTCGGCGCTCGAGGTCGAGGACCTGGTGACGGTGCGCGACGTGGTCAACGTCCTCCAGCGCACCGAGATGGTGCGGCGCATCGCGGACGAGATCAGCGGCGACATCGTCGAGCTGGGGGTGGACGGCCGGCTGGTCAAGCTCCAGCTCGAGGAGCTGATGGGCGGGGTCGACGACGACCGCCGCCTGGTCATGCTCGACTACTTCACCCCCGAGACCCGCTGGCGCCTCGACCAGGCCATGGCCGCGCTGTCGGCCATGAGCACCGAGGAGCTGCTCGACGCCAAGGCGGTGGCGGCCACCCTGCACCTGCCAGGCAGTGCCGTCGACCTCGACGCCAACGTGCAGCCCCGGGGCTACCGGCTGCTGTCGCGCATCCCCCGGCTGCCCGAGTCGATCATCGAGCGCATCGTCCACCGCTTCAGCACCCTGCAGAAGATCATGCGGGCCACCATC
>DASRJN010000170.1:0-3696 GCA_035649455.1 Acidimicrobiales bacterium | reverse complement strand
ATGCGGGTGGCGCTGGAGGTGGTGGGCCTGCGCTCGCCCGAGGCCGTGGTGGTGGCGGTTCCGGTGGCTGCACCCGAGGCGGTGGCCGCGGTGGCGGCGGAGGCGACCAGGGTCGAGTGCCTCCACGCCCCGCCGGAGTTCCGGGCGGTCGGCCCGTGGTACCGCGACTTCACTCAGGTGAGCGACGCCGAGGTGCGGTCGCTGCTGCGGGACGGGATGTCACGGACGCTGTAGCGCGCCGGCCACCCGAGACACGAGCGGGTCGGTGAACACGTCGGCCAGCGGGACCGGCAGCGTGAGCTTCCAGTTGGGTCGCTCCTCGATGGTGCCGGGGAGGTTGGGCCGCTGGCGGATGGCGAGCGCGTCCTCCAGGGTGGCGGCCACCAGGGCGCTGGGGGCGGTGGCCAGGCGGGCGTGGGCGGCGACGATCACTTCGTCCACCGGGGCGTCGGCCGGCAGCCCGGTGAGGCCGATCAGCTTGCCCTTGAGCCGTTCGAGGACGGCCTCGTCGGGCTCGATGCCCGCAGCCCGCTGGTCGGCTGCGTCCTCGCCCGACCACACTCCCGCGACGGTCGGGAGGTCATGGGTGGTGAGGGTGGCCAGGGCCTGGGACGGATACTGCTCCGGCGGAGCATCCTCGAACCACGCCACCCGCGTGGAGAGGATGCCGGCATCGGCCAGTGCCGCCTTCACCTCGGGCTCGACCGTGCCGAGGTCCTCGCCCACCACCACCGCGCCCGAGCGCACGCTCTCGATGGCCAGGACGGCCAGCAGCTCGTCGCCGCGGTACCGGACGTAGGCGCCGTCGGTCGGCCCGCCGCCCGGCGGGATCCAGAACAGGCGGAACAGGCCCATGACGTGGTCGATGCGCAGCCCCCCGCCCTGGCCCAGCGCGGCCCGCCACAGCGCGGCCAGCGGCGCGTAGCCGCTGGCCCTCAGGGCGTGGGGGATGAACGGCGGCAGGCCCCAATCCTGGCCGCGACGGTTGAAGGCGTCGGGCGGCGCTCCCACCCGAACCTCCCCGGCCAGCATGTCCTGGAGGGCCCAGGCGTCGGCCCCGTCGGGATCGACGCCGATGGCCAGGTCGGTGAGCAGCGGCAGCGGCTCGGATGCCCGGGCCAGCTGATCGTCGGCCAGGAACTGGAGCCAGGCCCAGAACCCGACCCGGCCGGGGTGGGCGGCGGCGAAGTCGGCCACCCCGGCGGCGTCGGGGTGCCGGTGCTCGGCCGGCCAGGAGCGCCAGCCCTGCCCGTGGTGCTCGGCGAGGGCGCAGAAGTGGGCGTAGGTCTCCAGCTCGTCGCCCTGCTCCTCCCGCCAGCGCTCGAAGCGCAGGTCGGAGCCGAGGTCGTCCCACAGCACGCCCAGAGCGTCCCGCTTCAGCCTCCAGACCCGGTCGCGGTCGAGCAGCGGGGCGTCGTTGAGCCGCCGGGCCTCGGCCGCGGCCGCCGCGATCTCGGGTTGGGCGGCCGTGCCCGGCAGGTCCTCGATGCGCAACGCCAGGGGCGTGAGCCAGCGCCGGCTGGACGGGTAGTAGGGGCTGGGCTCGACCCGGTCGATCGGGATCGGGGCGTGCAGGGGGTTGACCGCGACCATGCCTGCGCCGCGGCCCGCGGCCCACGTCCCGATGGCGCGCAGGTCGCCGAAGTCGCCGATGCCCCAGCTCTCGGCCGAGCGGCAGGCGGAGAGCTGGACGGACAGCACCCAGGCCCGCAGGTCGTCCGGGAGCGCGCCGCGGCCGGGCGTGACGATGAGACGGGTGACGGGACCGCCGTCGAGGGGGTGGAGCTCGTGGTAGCCGATGGGCAGGTCCGGCGGAAGCGCGCCCTCGGCCCGGTGGGCGCTCCCGTCCTCCAGCCGCACCTCGCATGGCCCCCACAGGGGGTCGGCGGCGCCGGCCCGTACCACCCAGAGTGGCTGCTCCGGGTCCGGGGGTCTGTCACCGCCGTCCGCGCCGGCCCCCATGGCCGCCCGCAGCGCGGCGTGGGTGTCGGGCGGCGTGGGATGCCACTGCCCGCCCACGTCGAAGTACCCGTCGTCGATGCCCCAGGGGTCGGTGGCCATCGCCGCGCACGGTACCCGTCCGCCCTGGGAGGGTCACTGGGTGGCCGGTGTGGGCGCGCGCTCAGTGGCAGGTCGTCGGCTGTTGACGGCGGCGATTCCGAGCACGGTCAGGGCCCCGCCGATGACCAGGCGCCACTGGAACGGCTCGTCCAGCACCACGATGCCCAGGACCACGGCCACCACCGGGATGATGTAGGTGACCAGGGAGGCCCGGGTGGGGCCCAGGTCGGCGACCACCCGGTAGTTGAGGACGTAGGCGACGCCCGTGCCCAGGGTCCCGAGCAGCACGATCGCCAGCACCCGCGTGAGCGTGAGCTCGATGCCGTCCACGGCCGAGGTGATCGCGGCGACCGGGAACAGCAGCACCGCGCCGGCCGTCAGCTGGCCGGTGGCGGCCACGAGGGGCGGGATGGACAGCAGATGCATCCGCATGTAGATGAAGGTCACGCCGTAGGCCGCGCCGGCCAGGATGGCGGCCAGGGCGCCGGCGAGCGACGAGCCGGCCAGGTCCGACGCACCCAGGCCGGCGGCCACCGACACCCCGACCACGCCCACCCCCAGGCCCAGGACCTGGATCGGACGCAGCCGCTCGTGCAGCGCCACCGCCGCGAGCAGCGCCGTGAACAGGGGCGTCGAGGCGTTGAGCACGGCGGTGAGCGCCGAGGTGATGTGCTGCTCGCCCCAGGCCAGCAGCGTGAACGGCACGATGTTGCCGGACAGGGTGACCAGGGCGAAGTGCCGCAGCATGACCCGGTCGGTGGGCACCCGGCCGCCCTGGCTGCGCAGCACCAACGCCAGGACGCCGGCCCCGAGGGTGATGCGGGCCCAGGCCACGGTGGTGGGGGTGAGGCCCTCGACCGCCACCTTGATGAAGAGGAACGACCATCCCCAGATGAAGGCGAGGAGGAACAGCCGGCGCATCGGGGCAGTCAACCAGCCTCCTGCGGCCACCTACACTTCTTTCCATGTCCAAGTCGTTGGTCGAGCGGCGTCTCAGCCAGGTCGCCGGGCGGCTGCGGCAGCTGCGCGAGGAGCTCGCGGTCACCGGCGAGCAGCTCAACCACCTGGCCGACGCCGCCGACGACGCCCGCCTGCGCGCCCTGGTGTCCGAGACGCCGGTCGCCGACCACGACCATCGTGAGGCCGAGCGCCACGCGGAGGCGATGCGCCGCCATCAGGCCAAGGTGCTGGACGAGATCGCCCGCCTGGAGCGGGACCAGGACGAGCTGCTCGACCGGCTGTCGGCCGAGTCGAAAGCGCGCTAGACGTAGAGATCCAGTGAAAGGAACGCCCTTGGCTACCCGCGTCGTGATTGCCGAGGACGAGGCCATCATCCGCCTCGACCTGAAGGAGACCCTCGAAGAGGAGGGCTACACCGTCGTGGGCGAGACCGGACGGGGCGACGAGGCCGTCCGGCTCGTGCGGGAGCTCGAGCCGGACATCGCCATCCTCGACATCAAGATGCCCGGGCTGGACGGCCTCGCTGCGGCCCGTGAGATCGCGGGTGAGCGCCGCGCCGCCGTGCTGATCCTCACCGCCTTCTCGCAGCGCGACCTCATCGAGCAGGCCCGCGACGCGGGCGCGCTGGCCTATCTGGTCAAGCCGTTCGAGCGCACCGAGCTGGTCCCCGCGGTG
>DASRJN010000169.1:0-3226 GCA_035649455.1 Acidimicrobiales bacterium | reverse complement strand
GCCGGCCTGGAGGTGGTGCGGGCGCTGGACGACGCCGGCATCCGCACCCGGCGGCCGCTCGCGGTCGCCTTCTTCACCGACGAGGAGGGCAGCCGCTTCGCCCCCGACATGCTGGGCAGCCTCGTCTACGCCGGCGGGATGCCGCTGGAGGATGCCCTCGACATCGAGGCGATCGACGGCGCGGTCCTGGGCGAGGAGCTGGAGCGGATCGGCTGGGCGGGCGACGCCGCCGTGCCCGGTCCCGCCCCGCACGCCTATGTCGAGCTGCACATCGAGCAGGGCCCGGTGCTGGAGGAGCAAGGGATCACGATCGGCGCGGTCACCGGCGTGCAGGGCATCTCCTGGCAGGAGCTGGTGGTGACGGGCCAGTCCAACCACGCGGGCACGACCCCGATGCGCCTGCGCCGCGACGCCTGCTTCGTCGCCGGATCGGTCGTCACGTTCGTCCGATCCCTGGCGTTGGAGCTCGGCGGCCACCAGGTCGGGACCGTCGGCCGCCTCGACCTCCATCCCGACCTGGTCAACGTGGTCGCAGCCCGGGCCATTCTGACGGTCGACCTGCGCAACACCGACGGCGCAGTCCTGGCCGCGGCCGAGAAGCGGCTGCGGGACCACGTCGCGGCGATCGCCGAGGCCGAGGGCGTCTCATGCGCCTGGCGGCCCCTGGCCGAGTTCGACCCGGTGGAGTTCGACGCGTCGGTGATCGACCTCGTGGACTCGACCGCGCGCCGGTTGGGCCTGTCGGTCATGCGGCTGCCGTCGGGCGCCGGCCACGACGCCCAGATGCTGGCCCGGCTCTGCCCGACCGGCATGGTCTTCGTCCCCAGCCGCGGCGGGGTCAGCCACAACCCGACCGAGTACACCTCGCCGGAGCATCTGGGCGCGGGTGCCCAGGTCCTGGCCGAGGTGCTCGCGGAGCTGGCGTCATGAGTCGCATCGTCACCGTGGCCGCCGCCCAGCTGGGTCCCATCGCGGCCGACGAGCCCCGCCCTCGGGTGGTGGAGCGCATGCTCGCCCTGCTGCGTTCGGCGGCGGACCGGGGCGCCGACCTGGTGGTCTTCCCGGAGCTGGCGCTGACGACGTTCTTCCCCCGCTACTGGTACGAGGACGGCGACCCCGCGCTCGACGCCTGGTACGAGACCGAGATGCCCGGCCCCGACACCAAGCCCCTGTGGGACGAGGCGACCCGCCTGGGCGTGGCGTTCTCCTTCGGCTTCGCCGAGCTGACCCCGGCAGGCGAACGGTTCAACACGGCCGTCCTGGTCGGCCCGGATGGTCGCGAGATCGGCCGCTACCGCAAGATCCACCTTCCGGGCCACGCCGAGCACGAGCCCTGGCGCCCGTTCCAGCACCTGGAGAAGCGCTACTTCACCCGCGGCAACCTGGGCTTCCCGGTCTTCTCCGCCTTCGCCGGCCGCGTCGGGATGCTCATCTGCAATGACCGCCGCTGGCCCGAGGCCTTCCGCATGCTCGGCCTCCAAGGCGTCGAGCTGGTCTGCATCGGCTACAACACCCCCCTCCACAATCCCCCGGCCCCCGACCACGACCGCCACAGCGACTTCCACAACCACCTGGTCATGCAAGCCGGCGCCTACCAGAACGGCACGTGGGTGGTAGCGGTGGCAAAAGCCGGCCCCGAGGAGGGCATCGACCACATCGGCGGCTCGTGCATCATCCACCCGTCCGGCACCATCGTCGCCCAATGCACCGGCCTCGCCGACGAGCTGGCCGTCGCCGCCTGCGACCTGGACGCCACTCGCTCGTACAAGACGACTGTCTTCGACCTCGCCCGCCACCGCGAACCTTCGCAGTACGGCCTCATCACCGAGACCGACGGCGACTAGCGCGGCGGGCGGCCGACGATGCGCTCGAAGTTGGCGGGGTCGGTGACGCCCTCGGTGACCAGGAGGAGGACCGTGGCCGCATCGGGGACGGGGAGCTCGGTGCGGTGCTCGTCCACCAGGGCGAGGAGGCCCGCGAGGGCGGCAGCGCCGGTTTCACCGACGTCGAGGCCGGCGTCCGCCAGGGCGCGGATGGCTTGGCGGCAGCGGTCGTCGTCGATGGCGAGGAAGGCGTCGAAGGTGGCGGTCACCGTCGGGAGGGCCAGCAGCGACGCCAGGCCGCAGTTGAGGCCGGCCATGATCGAGTCGTGGGGGCCGGGGACCTCGACGAGATGGCCGGCCTTCACGGCGGCGGCCACGCAGGCGGCCGAGTCGGGCTCGACGCCGACCAGGATCGGGCCCTCGCCCCAGGTGCGGCCGGCGCGCAGGCAGGCGCCGGCCGAGGCGCCGAGGGCGCCCACGCCCAGGGGGACGACGGCGATGTCGATCGGGGTGCCGGCCGCCTGGTCCTCGATCTCGGCGAAGATCGTCGAGTAGCCCTCGATCACGCGGCGGGGCACGTCCTCGTAGCCGGGCCATGAGGTGTCGGAGACGATCAGCGTCGTGTCGCTGGCCATGCCCGCGATCAAGGTCACCGCGTCCTCGTACGTGCCCGGGGAGACGATGACCTCGGCGCCCTCGGACGCGATGCCGTCGATGCGGGCCTGGGCGGTCCCGTCGGGCACGGCGATGGTGGCGTCGACCCCGAGCAGCCGGGCCATGTGGGCCACGGCGCGTCCGTGGTTGCCGTCGGTGGCGGCCGCCAACCGCAGCGAGCCGAGCTCCTCGGCGACGGTGTCGGCCAGGCGGTCCAGCGACGTCCACTCGGCGTCGGCGCCGACGCGGTCCGCGAGCAGGCGGAACGTGGCCCACGACGCGCCCAGGACCTTGAACGCCGGCAGACCCAGGCGGCTCGACTCGTCCTTCACCAGCACCCGGCCGACCCCGGCCAGCTCGGCCAGGGCGGGCACGTCCCGCAACGGTGTGGGCTGGTAGCCCGGCAACGTCCGGTGGAACACCTGCACCTCGGGCCCCGGCCGTGCGTCAGCGGGCAGCGGCGAGGTCGCGTGGTTGAGGTAGAGCGACGAGGGCATCCCTCATTCTGACGTGCGGCCATCTGCGAGGCGACGGCTGGGAGGCAGGCACTTCAACACTTTGTTGATTCGTGGCAACCTGGTGGGGTGACCGTGAGCTTCGTCCTGAACGGGACGCCGGTGGACGTGGGGGACGGGCATCCCCATCTGCTGGCGGCACTGCGGGAGGAGCTGGACGTCACGAGCCCCAAGGACGGGTGCTCGCCGACCGGGCAGTGCGGCTGTTGCACCGTGCTGGTGGAGGGCAAGCCG
>DASRJN010000168.1:0-16285 GCA_035649455.1 Acidimicrobiales bacterium | reverse complement strand
GGCCTTCGTCATGGCCGTGGTACCGCCGGACGAGCGGGCGGCGGCCGCGAGCGTGACCAACGTCCCCCGCAGCCTGGCATCGGCGCTGACACCGCTGCTGGCCGGCGTGCTGCTGGAGCGCACCACGTTCGGCTGGCCGCTCGTCATCGCCGGCCTCACCAAGGTGACCTACGACCTGACCCTGCTCGCTCTGTACCACGACGTCCCCGAGCAGGAGGGCGCCCGGCGCGGTCAGCCGTCACCGGCACCCTCGCCCTGATCGGCGGCTCGGTCGACCCGCAGCTGCCTGGCGATGTCGACGATGTAGTGGTCGTCGATGTAGCTCATGCCGACGGCTTCGGTCGCTTCCCGTAGGCGAGCACTCTTGCGGGCTGGCACCCAGGTGCCGCTGAGGTCCGCGGGCGACGGGGGTTTGGTCTTCGAGGAGTGGTACCAGAACGTGCTCACGCCGATGGACTGGGCGAGGGTGAGGTAGTCGTGGAAGCCGATGGTCCAGTCGAGGTGGAGCAGGTCGGCGTGGGTGGGCGGATCGACGGGAGTGAAGCGGACCTCGTCGTCGCGGATCTCGGCTCGCCCGTAGTTGTCCGGTTCCGGGCCGTTCTTGGAGATCACGGAGAACCCGGCCTCGACCAGCGCGCGCGGGATGTCCGTGGTCACCCAGCTGATCAGGAGGATGGTCCTGGCGGACCGAAGGAGTTCGACCGCATGGTCGACCGGCGTCGTCCGCCGCTCGGGCACGGGGCGGGAGAGCGAGGCGCCCAAGCGTGCCCACGGGCCGCGGCGTGGGACGCCGGCCGCGTCGTCGACGGCCGCGAGCGTGAACCGCAGGTCGCATCCGCTCGGGGTCGGGATGATCCACCAGCCGCAGAGGTAGAGCGCGTCCGGGTGGGCGCGGTCGACGAAGGTGTGCTCGAAACCGGCGAGCGAGCGCGACGGGTCGGGCGGGCTCCATTCCCGGATCTCGCCCGTCGCGACGATCCCGTCCTCGGGCAGGTCGAACCGGATGGCGCCGCCCACCTCGGGCTCGAGGGTGCAGTCCCCGCCAAGCCACGCGGACAGCTCTTCGGGGTCGCTCATCGTTTCCCACAGCTCCTCTTTCGAGGACGCGAAGTGCTCGTGGATGACAACACCGTCTTCGTCCTCGATGTTCGTGTCGGCGTTGGTCACTTGTTCTCCTCCAGGTGTCGTCGGAGGGACGCGAACTTCGCTCCGAAGATGCTGCGGTACCGGCCGAGCCAGGCATCGATCTCGGCGAAGGGCTCGGGGTTGAGCCGGTACAGGCGTCGCTGCGCGTCGACGCGCACGGTGACGAACCCGGCATCCTCCAGGGTCCGGAGGTGCCGCGAGACGCCCGCCCGGGTCATGTTGAACTGCTCGGCGATCCGTCCGGCCGGAAGCTCTTCGTGCTCCGCGAGGAGCTCCAGCACACGCAGCCGGGTGGGATCGGCCAAACCTTCGAACATGTTCACCACTCGACCGTAACTCTGGCATTGCGCAATGTCAACGTTGCGCAAGTCTTCTGTATCGCAAGCAGGGAACCGTCCGAGGCACGGTTGGGCCGGCTCGTGAGACACTTGGCGCGTGGGCGATGAGCCCCCCGTCCCCATCGAGTTCGAGGCCACGAACGAACGGGACGTGGCGCCCACGGGACATGGCGCCTCGGGCCGGGGAGTCTCGGCGAGCCGGATCGTTCGTGAGCCGGGACGGTGGTCTCGGCTCGTCGTGGTCGTCGCCGTGGTGGGCTCGCTGGCGGGGGGACTGTTCTGGTGGGTAGGTGACCGTGGGCCGGACGGTGGACTGGCATCCGGCAGCGCCCGCGACGCCCGCCCCACACGTGTGGCGTTCCGCGAGGCTGTGAACCGGCTGAATCAGAACGGCTCGTTCGCTTACGAGGGCGAAGTCCACGCCGCCGAGCAGAGTTTGTTCCGCCCCGGTGACTGGAGAGCCCGCGACGTCACCGTCGAAGGCGCGGTGCTCATGGACCATGGCCTCACGCGTGACGTTGCGGTCGATGCCACGGGTCGAGCGGTGGAGACGGTGACGTCGGGTCCCACGGTTTGGACCCGCCGCGCATCGAGCGTCGACGGCCTCGGCGAGGAGCGATGGGAAGTCCGCTCCGAGCCCAGCGCGGGACAGCTGGGGACAGCTGCCATCGCCCTTGTCATGTACTGGGCGAAGGCCCCCCAGGAGGCCGCACATGACGCCACCGGCCGGCGCGTCATACGCGCCACGCTGCCACCCGCCGACCCGCGCGAGGGCCATGGCCATCTGCTCGACGACGCCGAGTTGTTGCTCACGCTCGACGTCGACGGCGACATCGCCCGTATCGCGGTCCGGTCCGCGGAGCTGCGCGATCCCGACCTCGTGCTCGCGCTCGACATCACGCGACGGGGCGAACCCCAAGCGATCGCAGTTCCGGAGGGCGGGGATGCCGGCCTGCGCCGCACGGTCCCCGTTGAAGAGTTGGAGGCGGTGGGGGTGCGCCCAGTCGAGCTCGGACGCGTCCCGGAGGGATGGAAGCTCATCGGCGCCTGGGTGATCCGGCCGCCGGAGGGTCACGCCGAGTGCCTGCGTCTCAGTCTGTCGTACCGCGATCCCGGCGCGGTACGCCGCGGTTTCATGGCGCTCAGGGTCACGACGCCTACGTGTGGATGGATCGACCAATCCGATGGTGAGCCGGAACCGCTCACCGTGGGATCGTTCGAGGGCACGGTCGTCCAGGCTCCACCAGGTGTGACCGGCGATCTCGTCGATGGCACGACACGTGTCGGCTTCCTGACCGACCTCTCCGCCGAGGACGCAGCCACGCTGCTGGCATCGTTGCAGCCCTTCGACCCGGAGCGGGAACCGACGTCGCTCGCCGGCATCCCGTCGGACTGATCGCCACATTGAGTGGCCGTTGGTCACGCTGGCGGGTTAGGGTCCCCCACACTCGTGCGGCGGGCGGACCGTCGTGCACAGACGGAGAGGGAAGGGTCATGAGGAAGTACATTGCCGCGGCCGTGGTCGTGGTCGGCATCATCGCGACGCCGAGCGCGGCGTTCGCGGGGGAGATCACCGGGAACGGGAAGCCGACGCCGATCAACGGCTTCAACGCCAACTCGATCTGCTCGTTCTCGGGGCAGAACGACGATCCCACCGGCGGTGGGGACCCGTTCGAGGCGGGGCGTGTGCAGAACTGGGGCCACACCAAGAACGTGGCCAAGGACCTGCTCGGCGACGGCCATGGGGCGTCGGCCATCACGGAACTGATGCACGAGGAGGGCCCAGGGGCCAACTGCAACGGCCACACCAACGGGTTGCACCCCTAGATCCCGAAGCCAACGAGCGTGGAGGCCCGCCCTGTGGGGCGGGCCTCTTCGCGTACTGACTGCCGGCCAGGGCTGTGCGTCGCCGCGCTAGTGCGCGGCTCGGCTGCGGGGCAGCTTCCAGTTCGGCCGGACCCAGTGGCAGGTGTACCCGTTCGGGTAGTGCTGCAGGTAGTCCTGGTGCTCGGGTTCGGCCTCCCAGAACGGACCGGCCGGCTCGACCTCGGTGACGACCTTGCCCGGCCACAGGCCCGAGGCATCGACATCCGCGATCGTCTCCTCGGCCACGCGGCGCTGCTCGTCGGAGGTGTAGTAGATCGCCGACCGGTAGCTCAGCCCGACGTCATTGCCCTGGCGGTTCTTCGTGGTCGGATCGTGGATCTGGAAGAAGAGCTCCAGCAGGTCGCGGTAGCTGACCACCGATGGATCGAAGATGATCTCGATGCCCTCGGCGTGGGAGCCGTGGTGGCGGTAGGTGGCGTTGGGGACGTCCCCGCCCGTGTACCCGACTCGGGTCGAGACCACGCCGGGCACGTCGCGGACAAGCTCCTGGACACCCCAGAAGCAGCCTCCGGCGAGGACTGCACGCTCGGTTGCGTTGGTCATGTGTCCACCTCTCATCTGCACATCAACTGCTACAAGACCAGAACAGCACGGGAGCCGGTCGTGTTCCGAGGCAGCTCGCGTTCTGTCGCTGACCACCAACCGGCATTCAGCCGGGTGGTTTGCGGGCTGTGAGGGTGTAGACGAGGGGCAGCGATGGGGTGCCGGGCGGGAACGTGTACGTGCCTCGTTCGGGGTGGAGGACGAGGCTCTTGCGTTCGCCGGGGTCCCAGGTCTCGTCGAGCTCCTGGAGTCGTTCGATGACCAGGCCGGCGTCGGCGATGGACGTGATGATGCGTCCGAGGCCGTGGTCCCAGCGTCGGGCGCGGTTGTGGTGGGTGGCGGCGCCGAAGTCGACGTAGCTGCCGGTCTCGTCCATCTCGACGGGGGTGCCGGGGGCGTAGGAGCGCCGGGCGACGTGGTCGTCGTCGATGGCGCTGGTGAAGGGGTGGAACTCGGCGACCAGGAGCCGGCCGCCGGGGGCGAGCAGGCCGGCCACGACGGGGGCCCACCGATCGAGGTCGGGCAGCCAGGTCAAGGCCCCGAACCCGGTGTAGACGATGTCGAAGGCCCCGGGGCCCAGCAGGGTCACGGCGTCATGGACGTCGCCCACTTCGAAGCGGGCGGCGATCCCGGCGGCCGTGGCGGCGGCGCGGGCGGCAGCGATGGCGGCGGGCGAGAAGTCGAGGCCGGTCACCGATGCGCCACGGCGGGCCCAGGAGAGCGTGTCGAGCCCGAAGTGGCATTGGAGGTGGACGAGCCGTCGACCGGTCACGTCACCGAGCTCGTCGACCTCGAAGTGCCGCAGCGTTGTCGCGGCGGGGTCGGCGAGGAACCCGTCGAGGTCGTAGAAGTCGCTGGCGGTGTGGATCGGGACCCGTTCCTCCCACCAGGCGCGGTTCCATTCCTGCCACGGTTCGTCCACCCGGCCAGCCTGCCAGATGCCGAACCACTACTAAGAGTGGCAAAATTGTACGTGCGCGCGGCCGGACCGGCCGGGGCTGAACGTGGCGGGGAGCGGGCAAACATGGCGTCGTGCGCGGGTCGATGACGAGGATGGGGACCGACCGCCGCAGCGGGCGCGGGGCGCATGCCCGGGTGCGGTCGGGAGCCGCGGCGCGGCGGGTCCTCGACCGGGCGCAGGCTGACGCGACAGCCGCCGTGGCGGTGCTGGGCATCGTGGATGGGCGCCAGGAGGCGGCCCGCGAGGCGTACGAGGCGGCGAGGGCGGAGGCGGTGCGGGACGAGCTGGTGCGCCTGCCGGTGTCCCGCCTCCGGGAGATGACGAAGGACCCGTTGCGGCTGGACGGGCTGGAGGCGGTGGGCTTCACCACCGTGGCCTCGCTGGTCAACGAAAGGGTCGGCCGACTCCAGGTCATCGACGGGGTCGGGCCCGCCACCGCGGCGCGGGTCGTGGGCGCCACGTACCGGCTCCAGCGGGATCTCGAGCGCAGCGTCCGGGTCCGGTTCGACGTGGACCGGCGCCCCGACAGCCAGACCCGGCTGCTGGCCTGCCTGCGCCACGTGGAGGAGGCCGCCCAGGCGACCGACCATGTGCGGGACGCTCTGGACGGTCTCGTCGGACGCGTCGAGCCGCTGCTCCCGGTGGCGTCGCCGGCCCGGCGCCGACTCCGGATGCTCCTCGCGGGGCGCACACGACGCCGGGAGGCCCGGGCCGCGCTCGACGAGGTGCACCGGCTCGTCGCCGCCTCCGGGATCGACCGGGCCGATCCTCGCTGGCGGCGGGCGCTCGCCCTGCGATCGGGCGGGCCGGAGATCGGTGCGGAGATCTGGGACGACTACCGCGAGCGGGTCATCGCCTACAACGGCCTGCTCGTCACCATCGCCAACCTGGATGGCGATCCCGAGGCCGTGCACGGGTACGTGCCGTCGGAGATCGCCGAGGGCATCGACGCCCACGAGCTCGACACGTCGTTGCTGGAGGTGTCGCTCCGGGGCTACCAGGCGTTCGGCGCCCGATTCGCCCTCGCGCAGGGTCGGGCGATCCTCGGCGACGAGATGGGCTTGGGCAAGACGATCGAGGCGCTGGCCGCCATCGGTCACCTCCACGCCGGAGGCGCAACCCACTCCCTGGTGGTCTGCCCGGCCAGCGTGCTGGCCAACTGGGCCCACGAGGTCTCCCGGCACAGCCGCCTCCGAGCGTTCCGGCTCCACGGCGCCGACCGCCGGCGCAACTTGAAGTCCTGGGTGCGAGAGGGTGGCGTCGGCGTCGTGACGTACGACTCGCTGCGCACTCTCGTCCTCCCCGACAGGCTGCCGGTGGCGCTGCTGGTGGCCGACGAGGCCCACTACGTGAAGAACCCGGCGGCCAAGCGCACGCAGGCGACGCGGCGCCACATCTCGGCCGTCGAGCGCGTGCTCCTCCTCACCGGCACGCCGATGGAGAACCGGCTCGAGGAGTTCCGCAACCTCGTCGGCCACATCCGGCCGGACCTGGCGCGGAGGATGGAGCCGGGATCCGGCCTGGTGGGAACCGACGCCTTCCGGGCCGCCGTCGCCGACGTCTACCTGCGCCGCAACCAGTCCGACGTGCTGGACGAGCTGCCGCCGCGGATCGACAACGACGAGTGGGTAGAGCTCACGCAGGCCGACCGCCGCGCCTACGCCCGAGCGGTCGCGTCGGGGAACTTCATGGCCATGCGCCGGGCCGCCTTCGAGGCCGCCGCCGTGGACCAGAGCGCCAAGCTGCACCGACTGGTGGAGATCGTCGACGAGGCGGCGGACAACGGCTGGAAGACCGTCGTGTTCTCGTCGTTCCTGGACGTGCTCCGCGCGGTCGACCACGCGCTCGGCGAGCGGTCGGCGGGCCTCCTCACCGGCCGCCTCGACCCGGTGTCGCGCCAGGCGCTGGTCGACGAGTTCACGGCGTCACCAAGGCCGGTCGTGCTCATCAGCCAGATCCAGGCCGGCGGGGTCGGCCTGAACATCCAGGCGGCGTCCGTGGTCGTGCTCACCGAGCCCCAGTGGAAACCGTCGATCGAGGATCAGGCCGTCGCCCGGCTCCACCGCCTGGGCCAGCTACGCCCGGTCCACGTCCACCGCCTCCTCGCCGAGGGCAGCGTCGACCAGCGCATGCGGGAGATCCTGACCACCAAGCGCCGACTGTTCGACGACTACATGCGGATGAGCGACCTCAAAGACGCGAGCCCCCACGCCATCGACGTGTCGGCCCTCGCCGCCGCACCGCGGGCCCAGGCCGAGAGCCGGATCATCGAGCTCGAGCGCCGCCGGCTCGGCCTCACCGTCGACGGCATTCGCGCTGACGGCAGCACCGAGCCCTCCCCCCGTTGAGGATTGTCCTAGTGTTGTAGTACAATAGGGCAGGATGATCGGATTCCACGTCAGTTCGGCGTCGGCGGTCCCGGCGTACATGCAGCTTGTCGAGCAGGTGAGGCGGGCGCTGCGCCTCGGGCGGCTCGAGCCGGGTGACCGGCTCCCGACGGTCCGGGAGGTGGCGGCGGAGGTGGCCGTGAATCCCAACACGGTGCTCAAGGCGTACCGCGAGCTCGAGCACGAGGGGCTGGTGGAGGGCCGACCGGGCCAGGGGACCTATGTCGTGCGGTCCCTGTCGGGCCCGTCGCCGCAGACGCTCGACCGGCTGCGCGCGAGCTTGGAGTCCTGGGTCGACACGGCTCGGGCCGACGGCCTGGAGCCCGAGCACATCAGGGCGGTGGTCGACAGCACGCTCGGCTCGCTGTTCGACGTGGAGGAGTCGGCGTGAACGGCGCGCTGGTCGCCGACGGGCTGACGAAGCGCTACCGGAAGACGGTTGCGCTCGACCGGTGCAGCTTCGCCATCCCCGAGCGCTCGATCGTCGCCCTGGTCGGACCGAACGGGGCGGGCAAGTCGACATTGCTGCACTGCGCGACCGGGCTGGTGCGCCCGACGGAGGGGACGCTCACCGTCCTGGGCGGGCAGCCCGGCGATCCGACACTCCCACGCGTCGGCTTCGTGGCCCAGGACGCGCCGTTGTACCGGGACTTCACTGCCGACGAGCTGCTCAAGATGGGTGGAAAGCTCAACCGCGAGTTCGACCTCCCGTTCGCCCGAGCACGACTCGTCGACGTGGGGATCCCTCTCGACCGCCCGACGGACCGGCTGTCGGGAGGACAGCGTGCCCAGGTGGCGCTCTGTCTCGCCCTCGCCAAGCGCCCGCGGCTGCTGCTCCTCGACGAGCCGCTCGCGAGCCTCGACCCGCTGGCCCGCCGGGAGTTCCTCTCGGCCCTCATGGACGGGGTGGCCGAGGAGCACATGACCGTGGTCCTCTCGTCGCATCTGCTGACCGACCTCGAACGGGTCTGCGACCACCTCATGGTGCTGCGGTCGGGGCAGGTCCAGACGCTCGGCGCCACCGACGAGCTGCTCGCCACGCACAAGCGGCTGATCGGCCCACCGCAACCGCGCCGGCCGAAGATCACCGGCGTCGAACAGATCGTGTCTGCCGCCAGAGCTGAACGACAGATCGAGCTCCTGGTGCGAACCAACGGCGACATCCTCGACCCCGCCTGGGACCAGTACGACGTCTCGCTCGAGGACGTCGTCCTGGCGTACCTCGAACCGCGCGCCGGCGAAGAGCTGCTCGACCTCGAGGTGGCAGGCGCATGACCTGGCTCATGTGGCGGCAGCATCGCAAGCAGCTCCTGTTCGCCGTGGCCGCGCTGGTCGTGTTCGGTGCGTTCTTCGTCGGCACCGGGCGTCCGATGCACGACCGGTTCGAGCGGGCAGGCCTCCCCGGCTGCCTCCCTGCGGCCAGGGAGGCGCTCGTTGTGGTCGACCTCGGGGCCCAGCCGGGGACACCAGGACCGGAACCGACCCTCCCCGAAGGCGTCGACAAGCCGCCGGAGCCCACCGTCCCGGGGGTGGACGCCGCCGCCCTCGCCGACGCCCGCTGCGTCCAGCAGGCCCGTGCGTTCTACGGCGACTACCAGACCGTCCCCTTCGTCGGTCTGCTCCTGCTCGTCCTGCCGATGCTCGCCGGCATGTTCTGGGGAGCACCGCTGGTCGCCCGCGAGCTCGAAGCCGGGACCCACCGGCTGGTCTGGACTCAGGGCACCTCGCGCCTGCGTTGGGCGACGACCAAGTTCGGCCTCGTCACCCTCGCCGTGCTCGTGCTCACGGCGGTCTACGCCGCCATGCTCACCTGGTGGATCATGCCGGTCATCGACACCTCGGGACAGCGGTTCAGCTACATATTCTTCGACATCCACGGCATCGTGGTCTTCGGGTACGTGGTGTTCGCGCTAGCGCTCGGCATCCTCGCCGGCGCGGTCACGGGGCGCCTGTTGCCGGCGATGTCCGCCACGGTCGTCGGGTTCATCGGCGTGCGGCTCCTCGTGATGCTGGCCGCCAGAGACCACTACATGCCGACCGAGACGCGCCGGACCCCGAATCTCGACACTTCGTTCGCGACGATGCGCAACGACCTCAACGGCGACTGGATCGTCGCCACCGGCGCTGGGTTCGAAGGGAACTCCGGTTACGAGGTGCTCACCATCCACCCCATCCGCCAGTTCTGGACCTTCCAAGCCATCGAGACGGCGATCTTCGTGACGCTCGCCCTGGGCCTGCTCATCGGCGCCACCTACTGGACCCGGCGCCGCATCTCTTAAGATAGTTGACACCATCTTAAGGGTGTGGGGGGACCATGGGGCAGGCGATCATGCTCGGGACGCTGGTGGGGCTGATCGTCCTCGTGTACGGCCTGGTGCTTCGCTTCGACCCGGAAGCGCGTCGTCCGCACGGGGAGGAAGGCGACCGTTGAGGGACGGCCTGACGCCGCTGCTCACGGGCGCCATCGCGTTCGCCTACATCGGTGGCATCGGGCTGCTCGGTGCCGGGGCGTGGCTGAGCTGGCGGCGCGGTCGCGTGCACGCGTTGCTGCTCGTGAGCCTCTCGGCGCTGGCGATCTCCTGGATCGAGGCGCCCTACGACTGGGCGATGTACGCGCAGTTCCCACCCGCGATCCCGCGGATGCCGGCGTGGTGGCCCCTGAACATGACCTGGGGCGGGGGGCTGCCGTCGTCGGTCCCCATCGGCTACATCTCCTACTTCGGGGTGCCCGCGTTGATCGGTGCCGCGTTGGGCAACCGGGTGAGCGCGAGGTACGGATGGCGCCGGCCGATCGTGCTGCTGAGCGTCGGCCTCGGCGTCGGTTTCACCTGGGCCCTCCTCTTCAACGGCTTCCTCGGGGCCCGGCTCGGGGTCTTCCATTACGGGCGTGTGCTCCCGGGACTCGCACTCTTCGAGGGCACGGAGCACCAGTACCCGCTCTACGACGCGGTGGCGATGGCCCTGCAGATGGCGGTGTTCGCCTACCTCCTCGGACGGACCGATCCGGACGGGCGCAATCTCATCGAGGCGTGGGCCGACTCGCGGACGAAGTCCCGCTTCCAGTCGGGGCTCCTGTCGGTGGCGGCCGTCGTGGTGGTGGGGCACGTGCTGTATCTCGGGGTCTTCACCCCACACCTCGTCACGAAGCTGCGGGGCGAGGTGACCGCGGGCCCCACCGAGCCGCTGTTCCCGGGGATCGAGAACCAGCCGCTGCACGGTGGCACCTGAGCCCCCTCACGGTCCGCCCCTGACCAGGGCTAGCGGCCGCGGTGGAGGAAACCATGGAGAGTGGCCTGGGCGAGCTCCTCGACGATCACGTGTCGCGGTGGCGGTGTGCCACCGAAGAAGGTCGTCCCGAACGCGGCCATCCCGGCGACCATGGCCACCGTCGAGCGAGCGGCCAGGTCCTGGTGGTCGGCGTCGATGCCCAGTATGTCGAACGCCTTGCCGCCGAGCTGGCCGAGGATGCCGAGGGCTCGATCGATCTCGGCGATGCCGGTCTCCTGCAGCTCCGCCTCGCTCAGCGCATCCGCGGTCCACAGGGTCATGACCAGGCCGCGGTTGTCCACGAACAGGTCGTAGAGCGCACCGAGGAACTCCCGGGCGACGGCTTCGGAGCTCTCGGGCCCGGGTTCCAGGGAGTCCCACCGCGCGTTCAAGTCGTCGACGATCGTGATGAACGGCACGACGACGGCCTCGTTGAACAGCGCGGCCTTCGAGCCGAACTGGCGGAACAGCAAGTGCTCGAGGACCCCGGCGGTGTCGGCGATCTCACGGGTCGTCGTGCTGCGGTAGTCCCGACGAGCGAAGAGCGTCCGGGCGGCGTCGAGGAGCAGGCGTCGAGGCGTGCCCCGCGGACGGCGTGTGGCCTTCACTTCGAAGGATGTCGGCGGTCAGCCGAAGGAGACGCCCTGGTCGAAGGTGACGTCGCCCCACTTGGCGGCTTCTTCGGCGAGCTCGTCGACGGCCCAGGTGTGGTCGGTCTTGATGGTGTCGATGATGGTGTAGGGCTGGAAGAGCTGGACGGTGCCGCCGAAGACCAGGAAGACCTTGCCGCCGATGGGGCAGTCCTCGGTGGCGAGGTACGCGACCATGGGGGAGATGTTCTCCGGGGCCATGGGGTCGAAGCCGGTCTCGGGGGCTTCGCCCACGCCGCCGAGGGGGGCGGTGAGGCGGGTGCGGGCTGCGGGGGCGATGGCGTTGCAGCGGACGCCGTAGCGCCAGAGCTCTTTCTGGGTGATCTCGGTGAAGGTGGCGATGCCGGTCTTGGCCGCGCCGTAGTTGGTCTGGCCGGGGTTGGCGAGCAGGCCCGAGGTCGAGGTGGTGTTGATGACCGAGGCCTTGAGCGGGTCGCCGTCCTTGGAGCGCTGGCGCCAGTACTGAGCGGCCGCCCGCGTCGGCATGAAGTGGCCCCGCAGGTGAACCCGGACGACGGCGTCCCACTCCTCGTCGGTCATCGAGAAGACCATCCGGTCGCGCAGGATGCCGGCGTTGTTGACCAGCACGTGGAGGGCGCCGAACGTGTCGATGGCCTGCTGGACGAGCCGGCCCGCGCCCTCGGCGGCGGCGACGTCGTCGTGGTTGGCGACGGCCTCGCCGCCGATCGCCTTGATCTCGGCGACGACCTCTTCGGCCGGTGATGCGTCGGCCCCGGTGCCGTCGGGGTTGCCGCCCAGGTCGTTGACCACGACATGGGCGCCCTCGCGGGCGAAGAGCAGGGCGTGCTCACGGCCGATGCCGCGTCCCGCGCCGGTGATGATGGCCACACGGCCCTCGAGTGCTCCCATCGGATCGGATCTCCTTGTCGCTGCGATCGAGTGGCGGGAACCGTCTACCACGAGGCGGCTCGGCGCCGCACGGGCGCGTGGGCTCGTCGAGGCTTACGCTCTGGGTGACCCAGGAGCGTGATCCCAGGTGGCACCGGGTACCACGGTCACCAACGCGCGGCAGGAGGGGACCCCCGTCGAGCACCTGACCCCGGCCGACCGGGCCGGCCGGGGCAAGGCGGCGCGGGTCGCCGTCCCCCGCGAGCGCATCGCGGAGTTCGAGCCGGCCGCGGACCGGGCGGACCCGATCGACCTGCTCGAGGAGCAGGCCACCACCCGGGTTCCGGAGTTGGTGCCCATCCGCTACGGCCGCATGCTCGTGTCCCCGTTCGCCTTCTTCCGGGGCGCCGCCCTCATCATGGCCGCCGACCTGGCCACCACGCCGGTCTCGGGCTTGACGGTGCAGGCGTGTGGCGACGCCCACATGTCCAACTTCGGGGTGTTCGACTCGCCCGAGCGCAACCTCGTGTTCGACGTCAACGACTTCGACGAGACGCTGCCCGGACCGTGGGAGTGGGACATCAAGCGGCTCGCGGCCAGCCTCGCCATCGCCGGCCGCGACCGGGGCTTCACGGCCAAGGAACGGACCGCGGTCGTCGTGGCCACGGCGGCCGGCTACCGCGCCGAGCTCCAGGAGCTCGCGGCCATGCGCGAGCTCGACGTGTGGTACCGCCGCTTCGACATCAAGGCCGTAATGGCCGCGTCCAAGGCCCTCGCCCGCCCGACGCGCGAGCGCACCAAGGCCGCCCTCGCCAAGGCCCGGACCCGCGACAGCCTCCAGGCGTTCTCCAAGCTGACCCAGATGGTCGACGGCGAGCCCCGCATCGTCAGCGATCCGCCGCTGATCGTGCCCGTCGAGGAGCTCCTGCCCGCCTCCGAGGTCGGGGCCGCCACCGAGCATCTCCACGACATCCTGGCCACCTACCAGCGCTCGCTCGAGACCGACCGGCGCCACCTCATCGAGCGGTTCCGGATCGTCCACGTCGCACGCAAGGTCGTCGGCGTCGGCAGCGTCGGCACCCGGGACTGGATCGTCCTGCTGCTCGGCCGGGACGACACCGATCCGCTCTTCCTGCAGGTGAAGGAGGCGCAGCCGTCGATCCTCGAACGCTTCCGAGGCAAGAGCGCCTTCGCCAACCAGGGCGAGCGGGTGGTCGCCGGCCAGCGGCTGATGCAGGCGGTGAGCGACATCCTCCTCGGCTGGGAGCGGATCGACAGCTACGACGGGCAGCGGCGCGACTTCTACATCCGCCAGCTGCGGGACGGGAAGGGCTCGATCGATCCGGACCGGATGGTGCCCGACGGAGCGGTGGACTACGGGCGGGTCTGCGCCCAGGCGCTCGCCCTGGCCCATGCCCGCTCGGGCGACCGCGTGGCCATCTCGTCGTACCTGGGCAAGGGCGCGGCCTTCGACCACGCCCTCGCCGCCTTCGCCGAGGCCTACGCGGATCAGAACCAGCGTGACTACGAGGCGCTCCGGGCCGCCGTGGACACTGGTCGGGTGACGGCCGCAGTTGGGCTCTGAGGTCGGCGGGGCCCGCAGGCCTCAGTTCCTGGGAGGGATCCTCCCGGTCGCGAAGGGCAGCCTGACGGCCGAGGCCCTGGCCGGGGTCACGCTGGCCGCCCTCGCCATCCCCGAGGTGATGGGCTACAGCCAGATCGCGGGCATGCCGGTGGTCACCGGCCTGTACACCCTCCTGCTGCCGGTGTTCGCGTTCGCGGTGCTCGGCTCCTCGCGGCACCTGGTGGTCGGGGCGGACTCGGCCACCGCCGCGGTCATGGCCGCAGGCCTGGCCGGCCTGGCCGCCACCGGCTCGGACCAGTACGTCGCCCTCGCCGGCGCCGTCGCCCTCATCGCCGCCGCCTTCCTGCTCCTCGCGCGGCTCGCCCGGCTCGGCTTCATCGCCGACTTCCTGTCCCGCACGGTGTTGATCGGCTTCCTCACCGGGGTCGGCGTGCAGGTCGCGGCCGGGCAGGTGGCGGGCATGCTCGGGGTCGAGGCGGGGAGCGGGGGCACGCTCCGCGAGCTGGCCGGGGCGCTGGCCAACATCGGAGACACCAGCCTCACGACGCTGGCCGTGTCCGTTTCGGTGATCGTGGTCATGCTCGGGTGCAAGCGCGTCGCCCCCAAGGTGCCGGGCGCGCTGCTGGCCGTGATCGGGTCGATCGCCGTCAGCTGGGCGGCCGACCTGAAGGCCCACGGCGTGGCCACGCTCGGCCCTCTTCCCGGCGGCCTGCCCCAGCTGGGCCTCCCCGACGTGGCCCGGTCCGACTTGGGCACCCTTGTCGCCGTATCGGCGTCGCTCTTCGTGCTGATCCTGGCCCAGAGCGCGGCGACGTCCCGGGCCTACGCAGCCCGCTACAACGACGACTTCGACGAGAACGTGGACCTCGTGGGCCTCGCCGGCGCCAACCTCGCCGCCGGCGTCAGCGGCACCTTCGTAGTCAACGGCAGCCCGACGAAGACGCAGCTGGTCGACGGGGCCGGGGGCCGCTCCCAGCTTGCCCAGGTGACCACAGGGCTGATCGTCCTGATCGTGCTGCTGTTCCTCACCGCCCCGATCCAGTACCTGCCCCAGGCCGTGCTCTCATCGGTGGTGTTCCTGATCGGGCTGGAGCTCGTGGACTACCGGGGGATGGCCAGGATCTTCCGGGTGCGCCTCGACGAGTTCGTCGTCGCCGCGCTGACCATGGCCACCGTCATCGTCGTCGGCGTCGAGCAGGGGATCATCCTGGCCATCGTCGCCTCGATCGTGATCCACCTGCGCCACTCGTACCAGCCCCACAACTCCGTGCTCGTCATCGCGGGCGGTCGGCCCCGCGCCCAGCCGGTCAGCTTCGCCGCCCGCAGCCTCCCCGGGCTCGTCGTCTACCGGTTCGCCGCCGGCCTCTACTTCGCCAACGCCAACCACCTCCTCGACGACGTCAACGGCTTCGTCGCCAACGCCGACGGTGACGACCTGGCGTGGTTCTGCATCGACGCCTCGGCCATGGCCGACTGCGACTACAGCGGAGCCGAAGTGCTCAAGCAGGCCCACGCCACCCTCAGCGAGCACGGGTTGCGGCTGGTGTTCACCGAGCTGCTGCACGAGGTCGAGGTCGAGTTCGACACGTTCGGCCTGACCGCGGAGCTCGGGGCCGACGCCTTCTTCCCCACGGTGGTCGATGTGATCGCGGCGTTCGAGACCCGCGGCCGGGACTGAAAGGGGACGTCAGCGGTCCGGCGGCGGGCCGTGCGGGTTGGTTGACGGGTTCTCGCCCGAGCGGAAGACTCGGGCATCTCGAAAGGGGCGGCCATGGCGTGGAACCTGACGGGCAGCTATGTCGAGACGTGTTCGTGCGAGCTGATGTGCCCGTGCAACCTCTCCTTCGACCACGGCGCGACCTACGACTTCTGCCGGGTCACCCTCGTGTTCAACATCCGCGAGGGGCAGATCGAGGGCACGGACGTCGGCGGTCTGGTGGTCGCGGCGATCGCGGACACGCCGAAGGTCATGACGGACGGGAACTGGCGGTTGGGCGTCTTCGTCGACGCAAAGGCGAACGACGAGCAGTTCGACAAGCTGATCCAGGTGTTCAGCGGGCAGCTGGGCGGGCCCATGGCCGCGCTGGCTCCATTGGTCGGGGAGATCCTCGGCGCCGAGCGGGCGCCGATCGAGGTCGTGGACGACGGCTTGCGCCACAGCGTCCGCATCGGCGACGCGATCGACTTCGAGATCGAGGACATCGTGCCGTTCGGCATCGAGACGGGCCGGCCGGTGCGCTTCGACGGGATGTTCCATCCGGCCGGCTCGAACCTCACGATGGCCGAGGCGAAGCGGTCACAGATCGACGCGTTCGGGATCCAGTACGAGGGCAAGACCGGCCTCTCGACCTCCGAGTTCTCCTGGGCCGCTTGACGCGATGAGCGCTCCGGCGCCGGTGGGCCTGGGGGCCAGCGGGGGGCTGGCCCCCGCGATGTCCGCGGTGCGCGCCCGGCTCGGCCTCGTCGCCCTGCTGTTCGGCCTCGCGGCGCTGGGCTGGTGGTGGACCGGCGACCAGATGCGAGGCATGGACGATGGGCCCTGGACCGGTCTCGGCGCGTTCGGCTGGTTCCTGGGCATCTGGGTCGTGATGATGGCCGCGATGATGTTCCCGTCGGTCTCGCCGACCGTCGCCCTGTACTCCCGCATGACCAGGCAGCGGTCGCCGCTGTCG
>DASRJN010000167.1:0-5309 GCA_035649455.1 Acidimicrobiales bacterium | reverse complement strand
AGCGCCATGGCGTTGGACTCGGTGTCGAACTCCAGGGCGGTGGTCCGCTCGGTCCGCAGGGCCCGCAGCGCCGGCTTGGTGTGGCGGTTGAGGAACACGGTGTCGGTCTCGCGGGCGGCCAGGACGGCCTGCTTCCAGTTGTCGTGGATCGGGCTCTCGGCCGCGGACACCATCCGGGTCCCCATCTGGATGCCCTCCGCGCCGAGCGCCAAGGCCGCCGCCATCGTCGGGCCGTCGACGAAGCCGCCCGCGGCGATGATCGGCACGTCGACCTTCGAGGCGATCAACGGCAGCAGCACCATCGTCGACACCGGAGTCGGGCTCTTGAAGCCGCCACCCTCCCCGCCCTCGACCACCAGGCCGTCGACCCCGGCATCGACCGCCTTCAGGGCGCCGGCCAGATCGGGCACCACGTGGAACACCGTGAGCCCCCGCTCCTTGAGGGCCGCGGTGTAGCGCATCGGGCTGCCCGCCGACGTCGTCACGAACTTCACGCCCTGGTCGGCCACGAACTCCACGATGTTCGGGTCCCGCACGAAGGCCTGGGCGATGTTCACGCCGAACGGCCTGTCGGTGAGATCCCGCATCTTGCGGATCTCCTCCCGCACGACATCCAGCTCCCCCGACGACGTCTCGATGATCCCGAACGCCCCCGCGTTGCTCACCGCGCTCGCCAGCTGCGCCCGAGCGATCCACCCCATCGGCGCCTGCACGATCGGGATGTCCACCCCCAGCGCCCTCGTCACCCGATTCTCGAACTCCATCCCCAGCAACCTAGGGGCTTCGTCCCCGTCAAGACTTGGAACGCGAGCGACAGCGCGAGCAGAAGACGAGCCGACGACAGAAGGAGAACCGATGGACCTGACCATGACCGACGCGGAGCGCCAGGCGTTCCTGGCCGACCGGCACGTGGGCGTGATCTCGGTGGAGCGGCCCGACGGCCCGCCCCTGAGCGTGCCCGTCTGGTACGTGTACGAGCCCGGCGGTGAGCTGTGGGTGCTCACCGAGGCGACGTCCCGCAAGGGCCGGCTGCTGGAGCGGGCGCGCCGGTTCAGCCTGTGCGCCCAGCGCGAGGACCCCACGGCCTACGCGTACGTGACGGTGGAGGGCCCGGTGACGACGGCCGAGCCCGCTGACCGCGAGACCCACCGCCGGCCCATCGCCCACCGCTACCTCGGGCCCGAGCTGGGTGACCTTTACATCGAGCGCGCCGACGTGGCAGTGACGCGCTACGCCATGCGGCCCGAGCGATGGTGGTCCGCCGACTACACGAAGATGAGCCTGTAGGGGTCAGGCGTCCAGCGCGTCCCGCACCTCGCGATGAACCTGCGATCACCGGAGCAGTGACGCGGCTGCGATTCGTTGCAGGTACTCGACGTACGCCGCGAACGACCAGCCGCGCATCGCCACGAGTCGCTGGTAGGGCATGGGGTCGATGAGCACGTCCGCGATGTCAGCCGCCCGGTCGACGTCGAGGCCGCGGCGGAGCGCCCCGAGCGCGTCGAGCCGGCGCATGACGGCGCGAGCACCCTCGGCGCGTTGCTCGTCGGTCGTGGTCAGCAGGGCGGCGGCATCGGCGTCGCGGTCCGCCGCCACGACCAGGACGTGGTAGAGCCGGGCCAGCCGTCGTGCGATGTGGGCGTTCATCGCGATCCACGCGTCGAGGAGCGCAGCGGCGTCCGTGCCCTCCAACATCCGGCGCACCTCGGGCCGGTCCGCGATGGCGACCGGTTCGTCATCGCCGGCCAGGGTCCAGTCGAACGCGAGCTTGAGCATCGTCGCCTTGCCGCCGACGGACGTGAACACCGTCTTGCGGCCGACGCCGGCGCGTTCGGCGATGGCATCGATCGTCGTCAGCCCGTAGCCGCGTTCGCTGAACAGCTCCAACGCCGCGCCGACGATCCGGCGCCGGGTGGCCCGGGCTTGCTGGTCGCGCAGCGCGGACTGGTACGGCCGCGGTCCGCCGCTCACGCGCCGGCCACCCAGCATGGCGCCCGACTTGACAACACTCGTAGTGTAGTCATCACACTATGAGTGTAGCAAAGAGTGAAGGCATGGATGTGATCATCGTCGGCGCGGGCCCCACCGGCCTGACACTGGGCGCCGCGCTTGCCCGGCGAGGCCACAGGGTTCTCGCGGTCGACCGCGACCCCGGTCCGTTGCCCGACGGCACATGGCGGCGCCGTGGCGTCATGCAGTTCGAGCACCCCCACGGCTTCCGCCCACCAGTCCGCGACCTGCTCCTCACGGAATGGCCCGAGGCCTGGCGGGCATGGCTCGCGCTCGGCGCCGAGCCGGTCGAGCTCGGCGCGCCGAGCTCCGGCGCCCAGATCGGCGTGCGCTCTCGCCGGCTCACCTACGAGCGGGCGCTGCGTCGGGCCGCGGCAGAGGTCCACGGGCTGGCCGTCGCAACGGGGCGCGTCGACGGCTTCGTCGAGCACGGCGGGCGCGTCGTCGGTGCCGTCGTCGACGGCGCGACGGTGAACGCCGACCTCGTCGTCGACGCCAGCGGCCGGCTGTCCCGGCTGGCTCCGCCGGCCCAGTTCGGCGGCGATACCGGAATGGACTACGTGACCCGCACCTACCAGCGCGACCGGGGCGCCACCCCCGGGCCGACGACCAGCCCGTTCGTGTGGAGCGCGATGCTCCGCGGCTACGACAGCTACGTCTTCTTCCACGAGCGTGGCCACATCTCGGCCGTGATCATCCGGCCGACCGCCGATCCCGCCCTGTCGGTGCTCCGCCACCGCGACGCTTTCGACGCCGCCAGCCGAGCCATCCCCGGCCTCGCCGAGTGGACCGACCCGCGCCACGCCACGCCGACCAGCGGCGTCATGGTCGGCGGACGCCTGTTGAACCTCTACCGGCACCAGCTCGGGCGACCGGGTCTGGTGGCCGTCGGCGACGCCGTCGCCACGACTGCGCCCACCGCGGGCCGCGGCGTCGCGATGGCCAGCATGCAGATCGCGGGACTCCTCGAGCTGCTCGACGCCGGCGCCGATCCCACGACGCTCGCCGAGGCCTTCAGCGCGTGGTGTGACACCTGGGTTCTCCCGTGGGTGGACGACCACCTCGCCATCGACCCCGAATCGGTCCGCCGCTGGCAAGGCCACGACGTCGACCTCACGCAGCCGCTGACGTCCGCGGCCATCGTGCAGGCGGCGAAGGCGAACGATCGCATCCAGCCGTACGTCGGCGGCTTCCTCTCGATGCAGGCGCTCCCGGCGTCGCTGGCCCCGGCCGAGCCCATCGCGCGCGCCGTCTACGAGTCCGGCTGGCGCCCGCCTCCGGCCGACGGCCCGACGCGCGACGAGCTCGTCGCCTTGCTGTGACGGCGTCTGCACGCCTGGGGCGGCCCTGTCGCCGCCGCGGCCGCGGATCTGTGCGGTAGACATGGCCAAGGTGGTCGCGTCTCGGACATCGGGGACCCGGCGACGGGTGCTGGCCGTCGTCGCGGCCGTGGCGGTGGTCGCCGCCGCGGCGGTCGGTGCCATCCTCCTCGCGGACGACGGCGGCGACGAGCGGACCGAGCCACCGCCGACGTCGGAGCCGGTGGCCTCGATCCTGCCGCTGTTGGGCACCCCGGGCCGCGTGCCCGAACGTGCCGCTCTGGCGGTCAAGATCGACAACACCGAGCGCGGGCGACCGCCGGCCGGGCTGACCCAGGCCGACGTGGTCTTCGAGGAGATGGTGGAGGGCGGGCTGACCCGCCTGCTCGCGGTGTACCAGTCGCAGGATCCCGACACCGTCGGCCCCGTGCGCTCCGCCCGCTCCTCCGACCTGCCGATCCTGGCCGAGCTGGGACGGCCGCTGTTCGCCTGGTCCGGCGCCAACCCCACCTTCGCCGCCGCGGTGCGGGCGGCGGACATCATCGACGTCGGGGCGGCGGCCGCGCCCGACGCCTACCGCCGAGCTGACGATCGGCGGGCCCCCTACAACCTCTTCGCCGCGCCCGAGCGGCTCCGTGAGGCCGGGGCCGATGACGCGGCGTCGGCGACTCCGCCCCCCGTGCTGTTCTCCTACCGCGCCGCGGACGCCCCTCTGTCCGGGGCGGGCCTCGTGCCGGCCGCCGGGTTCCGCACCATCAGTGGAGGCCCGATCAGCACCGGGATCGAGTGGTCGTGGAACCCGGGCCCCGCGGGCTGGGAGCGCAGCCAGGACGGGACGCCACACGTCGACACCGACGGCGAGCGGGTGTCGGCCGTCAACGTGATCATCCGGTTCACGCCCTACGGCGACAGCGGCGTACGCGACTCGACGGGCGCCGTCGTGCCCGAGGCCCTGGCGGTCGGTGAAGGCGACGCCTGGCTGCTCAGCGGCGGCCAGGCCCAGCAGGGACGCTGGCTCAAGCCGGCCGCCGACGCCCCCACCACCTACACCGACGCGGCCGGAGCGCCGTTGCGACTCGCGCCCGGACCCACCTGGGTCGAGGTCCTGCCACCGGGCACCGGCGAGCTGTTCTGACCACCGACGGCTCCGCACCGCCAAGCACTTCGCTGTCAGCCGAGTGATGACGGCGAGCCTGTGGCCCGCATCGTGGCCGCGGCGGTGGCGCTCAGAAGCGGGACAGCTCGCGGGCGACCGAGGCGACGTCCACGGCGCTGGGGAGGATGGCCGCCTGCTCCGCGTTGTTGTAGGTCAGATGGCAGTCGGCCGCCGCCACCCGCCGCACGGGCGCGTCGAGGTCCATGAACAGCTCCTCGGCCGCGAACGCGGCAATCTCGGCGCCGAAGCCCATCGTCTTGTTCGCCTCGTGCAGGACCATCAGCCTGCCGGTGCGCCGGACGGTGGCGGCGATCGCCTCGCGGTCGAGGGGCATCAACGTGCGCAGGTCCAGGATGGCGACGTCGATGCCTTCGCCGGCCAGGACCGCAGCTGCCTCGCGGGCCAGGTGCAGGCCGCCCGCGTAGGTCACGATCGACAGGTCGCCGCCCTCGCGGTCGACGCGAGCCACCCCGAGCGGGATGGGCTCGCTCCCGACCTCCTCCCGGATGGTGCGGTAGCTGGCCTTGTGCTCGAAGAAGACCACGGGATCGTCGTCGCGGATCGACGCCTGGAGGAGGCCCTTCGCGTCCGAAGGGGTCGCGGGCGCCACCACCTTCAAGCCCGGCGTGTGGCAGTAGGGGGCCTCGGGGCTCTGCGAGTGGTAGATCCCGCCCCCGGGCACCGCCCCGAACGGCGCCCGGAACACGACAGGGACCTGCCACGCGCCCAGGCTGCGCCAGTGGATCGTGGCGGCCTGGCTCACGACCTGGTCGTAGGCCGGGTGCATGTAGTCGGCGAACTGGAACTCCGCGACGGGCCGCAAT
>DASRJN010000166.1:0-4871 GCA_035649455.1 Acidimicrobiales bacterium | reverse complement strand
GGCAGCCTGGGCCGCCTGCCGGATCCGCAGCGCGCCGCGATCAGGACGGCGTTCGGCCTGGACGGCGGGGCCGCGCCCGATCGCTTTCTCGTCGGTCTGGCGCTGCTCGGCTTGCTGTCGGAGGTGGCCCGCGAGGGGCCGCTCGTGTGCCTGGTCGATGACGCGCAGTGGCTCGACCGGGCCTCGGCGCAGGTACTCGCCTTCGTGGCGCGCCGGCTCCTGGCCGAGTCCGTGGCGCTCGTGTTCGTGGTCCGGGAGCCCGGCGACGAGCAGGTGCTGCTGGGCCTGCCCGAGCTGATGGTCCGGGGCCTGCAGTACAGCGATGCCCGTGCGCTCCTCGACGCCGTGATCCCCGGGCCGCTGGACGAGCGGGTCCGGGACCGGATCATCGCCGAGACGCGCGGCAATCCACTCGCCCTGCTCGAGCTGCCCCGAGGGCTGACCGCCGCGGAGCTGGCGGGTGGCTTCGGGCGCCCGGACGCGCAGCCCCTGGCGAGCCGCATCGAGCAGAGCTTCATTCGTCGTCTCGAGTCACTGCCGGCGCCGACGCAGACGTTCCTGCTCGCGGCGGCGTCCGAGCCGATCGGCGACGTGACCCTCCTGTGGCGCGCGGCCCAGGAGCTGGGGATCGCCCGGGATGCCGCCGCCCCTGCCGAGGCCGCGGGCCTGGTCGTGCTGGGGGCGCGGGTGCGGTTCCGGCATCCGCTGGTGCGCGCGGCCGTGTACCGGGCGGCGACGGTGCCCGAGCGCCGGGAAGCGCATCGGGCGCTGGCCGACGCGACCGATCCGGTCGTCGATCCGGACCGCCGGGCCTGGCATCGTGCCAACGCGGCCGCAGGACCCGACGAAGCGGTGGCGGCCGAGCTGGAACGCAGCGCGGCGCGAGCGCAGGCCCGGGGTGGTATGCCGGCGACGGCCGCGTTCCTGGAGCGAGCAACCGAGCTCACCGCGGATCCGGTCCGGCGAGGACCGCGGGCTCTCGCCGCCGCCCAGGCGAAGCTCGATGCCGGCTCGCCCGACGATGCCTCCGCCCTGCTCGCCACGGCGGACCTGTGCCCGCTCGATCAGCTCGACCGCGCCAAGCTCATCAGGCTGCGGGCTCAGATCGCGTTCATCCGCCGCCACGGGAGCGATGCTCCGCCGCTGCTGTTCGAGGCGGCGAGGCGGCTCGAACCACTGGATCCCGAACTGGCTCGGGAGACGTACGTCGATGCGCTCGGGGCCGCCATCTTCGCCGGCCGTCTCGGCGGTGACCCGGGCGTGGCGGAGATCGCCGAGGCCGCCCGGGCCGCGCCTCCGGGCCCGCAGCCGCCGCGGGCGGTCGATCTCCTCCTGGACGGCGTGGCCTTGCGGCTCGCCGAGGGGTACGTGGCCGCGGTGCACCCGCTCCGGCGGGCCCTGGAGGTGATCCAGCAGGAGGAGGAGATCCGCTGGCACTGGCTGGCCTGTCGCATCGCGTCCGAGGTATGGGACGACGGGACCTGGGAGGTGCTGGCGGCCCGGCAGCTCCGGATCGCCCGCGAGACCGGCGAGCTCGCGCTCCTGCCCCTCGCGCTCACCTACCGCTCGGGCACGCACCTGCACGCCGGCGAGCTCGCCGCCGCCGCGGCTCTCATCGAGGAGGCGGGCGCGCTCACCAGGTCGATCGGTGGCGCGCCCCTGCTGTACACCGAGACCCTCCTGGCCGCCTGGCGGGGCGAGCGGGCCGAGATGTCGAACCTGCTGGAACACAACCTCCCCAACGCGGTCGACCGGGGCGAGGGCAGGGCGCTGGCCTGGGGCGACTACGCCTGGGCGCTCCTCTACAACGGGCTCGGCGAGTACGAGGCTGCCCTGTCCGCCGCCCTCTCGGCGTGCGAGCACGACGACCTGGGCCTGGTCGCGTGGGCGATGATCGAGCTGGTCGAGGCGGCGGCGCGCCGCGACCGTCGTGACATCGCCGCCGCCACCCTCGGGCGGCTCGCCGAACGGACGCAGGCCAGCGGCACGGACTGGGCCCTCGGGATCGAGGCCCGCTCGCGGGCGCTGCTCAGCGACGGCGAGGCAGCCGATGCCCTGTACCGGGAGGCGGTGGAGCGGCTGGGGCGCACGCGCGTCAGGGTCCATCTCGCCCGCGCCCATCTGGTGTACGGCGAGTGGCTCCGCCGTGAGCAGCGGCGCACGGGCGCACGCGAGCACCTGCGGCTGGCCCACGACATGTTCGACCGCGCCGGGATGGCAGGGTTCGCCGAGCGGGCCCGCCGGGAGCTGTCGGCAACCGGTGAGACCGTGCGGAAGCGCACCGTCGAGACCCAGGATGTCCTGACCCCGCAGGAAGCGCAGGTCGCGCAGCTGGCGGCCGAGGGCCACACCAACCCCGAGATCGGGGCTCAGCTGTTCATCAGCCGGCGCACCGCCGAGTACCACCTCAGCAAGGTGTTCACGAAGCTCGCCATCAGCTCGCGCCGGCAGCTCCGCGGCGCCCTGGACCAGCTGGAACGCTCCTCTGCGTAGGCGGCGGACGACGCCCGGGACGATCCGACCAGGCAACCGCCTGGGCACTTCCACGGAGGCGATCGCAACGGTCGCGCGCGGACGCTGTGGGAGTCCTCCCGCCGTTCGACCGAGGAGCGCAACCATGAACGAGCACATCCTCGAGCTGGAGGCCCAGGAGATCGCGGACGCGACCGCCAAGCCGCCGTTCCTCTACGAGCTCGGGCCCGAGGGCGCCCGGAAGGTCCTGGACGACATCCAGTCCGCCCCGATCGCCAAGCTGGAGGTCGACGAGCGCTGGATCACCGTGCCCGCCGACGTCGGTGACGTCGAGGTCCGCATCGTCAAGCCGTCCGGTGCGACCGGAGTGCTACCGGCGGTGCTCTACGTGCACGGCGGCGGCTGGGTGCTGGGCAACGCCGGCACTCACGACCGGCTGGTGCGTGAGCTGGCCGTCGGGGCGGGCGCGGCGGTCGCGTTCGTCGAGTACGACCGCTCCCCCGAGGCCCACTACCCGGTGGCGATCGAGCAGGCCTACGCCACGGCCCGCTGGATCACGCGTGACGGGCTCGCCGAGGGGCTCGACGGGTCGCGCCTGGCGGTGGCCGGCGATTCGGTCGGCGGGAACATGGCCGCCTCGCTGACTCTCCTGGCCAAGCAGCGCGGCGATGTGACCTTCGTCCACCAGTCCCTCTACTACCCCGTCACCGACGCCGCCCAGGACACCGAGAGCTACCGCGAGTTCGCCGGTGGCCCCTTCCTCACCGCCCGGTCGATGGCCTGGTACTGGGACGCCTACCTGCCCGAGCGCGACCAGCGGACCGCGCTGACGGTGTCGCCGCTGCGGGCCACCCTCGACGACCTCGCCGACCTGCCCGAAGCGTTCGTGATCGTCGACGAGAACGATGTCCTGCGCGACGAGGGCGAGGCCTATGCCCGCAAGCTCACCGCTGCCGGGGTCCGCACGACGAGCGTACGGTTCAATGGCATCTGCCACGACTTCATGATGCTCAACCCCCTGCGGAGCACCGCCGCGACGACGGCGGCCGTCGAGCAGGCCGTCCACGTGCTGCGCAAGGCACTTGGCACCAGCTGCCCGGTCGCGCAGAATTGAGGCCAGCCATGCCCGAGCCCATCACCCCCCCACCCGAGCCCGACGAGACCGGCGAGATGGTCTCGATGGAGCTGGGCTCCGGCCCCGGCATCGACTCCGAGCAGGTGCTCGAAGACCTCTCCGCCCGGGTGCTCGAAGACCTCGCGGAGCTCACGGAGCTGACCGAAGCCGGTGTCGAGCTCGACGGCGAAGTCCAAGTCGCCGAGACCACGTGGGTCATCTACGGGCATACCAGCTACGACGGCGAACTGATCGCCGGCGAGTACCACGACGCCATCGAAGCCTCCGAGGTCCTGCGAGCCGCTCCCCGCCGGCCTCCGGCCGACGACGACTCACAGGCCTGAGGCGCCGGCGCCACCCCTCAGGTGGCGACGACCCAGAGGACCCAGGTGGCGGCCATCGCCAGGGCGAGGGCGAACTGGACGAGGGCGGCGAGACCGAAGCCCGCGATCGTGGCCCGCGTGGCCCGCCACGCGGCTGCTCCGTCCCGGGTCCGTTGCAGCTCGCCGGCATAGACACCGGCCACGCCCCCCACGGGCAGGCCGACGACCGGCAGGACGAAGAAGCCGACGATGGCGGCGACCGCGCCGAGCAGGATCGAGGTGCGCGCGGCACCGGCGGCCCCGGCGATGCGGGCGGGCACGACCCACCCGGCCAGCGCCCCCGCGATGGCGAACACGGTCACGAGGGAGAAGGCCACCGTCCCGATCGTCCCGAAGCCCTCGCTCAGGCCGTAGGCGAGCGCCGCCGCCCACACCAGCGCCAGCCCGGGGACCAGCGGGACGACGGTCCCCACCACCCCGAGGGCCATGGCCAGTGCGACCAGGGCGACGACCACGTCTCATCCTCCGGGGGGGCGCGGCGGCGAGGGTCCCACGCCTCATCCCTACCCCGTCGCGCGCTCCCCACATCCTCAACCGATCAGGGTTCGCTTCGGCCGGAGAATGCAGAACTCGTTGCCTTCCGGATCGGCGAGCACGGTCCAGGACTCGTCGCCGGTCTGGCCGATGTCCACCCGCCGGGCACCCAGGGCGAGGATGCGCTCGATCTCGGCCTCCCGGTCCTCGGGCCCGGCGTCGCCCCCCGGGTTCAGGTCGAGGTGGACCCGGTTCTTCACCGACTTCCGGTCGCCTGCCGGCATCAGGCAGATCCCGACCGAGGCGTCCACGTCAGTGCCGATGACGACCTCTCGTTCGCGTTCCGAGAGGATCTTCCAACCGAGCACCTCGCTCCAGAACCGAGCCAGCCCCGGCAGGTCGTGGGCGTCGATGACGATGTGATGCAG
>DASRJN010000165.1:0-30906 GCA_035649455.1 Acidimicrobiales bacterium | reverse complement strand
CCTCGCGGGTGGCGGGCCGGCGCTCGGCGATGACCTCCAGCAGCCGGTCGTCGATCACCGCCTCGGGATCGGCCCGCGCCGCTCGGGCGCTCTCCTCCCGCCAGGCCTGCAGCGCGACCAAGGCGGGGGAAGGGTCCGGGCGAACCCCGGCTGCGGCCGCGGTGGCGAGGCCGGCCCGCTGTTCGGCCAGGTGCTCCTGCCAGCCCGGAGCCGGCCCGGTGCGGGGTGCGCCCGCGCCATCGGTCCCGTCCCCGTTGGACCCGGCTCGCTGGCGGTCGGCCAGGCCGGCCAGCCACGGCGTCAGCCGGCGCTCGGCCGCCTTCCCGCCGAAGGTGCGGCTGGCAGCCCACGTGCAGCCCAGCTCGTCCTCGGCCCGGGTCATGGCCACGTACAGCAGCCGCGCCTCCTCGGCTCGCTGAGCCTGGGTGCGGGCGTGGGCGATGGGGATCAGCCCGTCCTCGAGGCCGGCCAGGTGCACCACCGGCCACTCCAGCCCCTTGGCCGCGTGGAACGTGGCCACCGTGACCGCGTCGCGCCGCCCCTCGCCGCTCTCGGCCTGGAGCGTGGCCATCAGCCAGGACACGAAGCCGGCGGCCCCGGCCCGCGGGTCGAGCCGCAGGTGGTCGTGGGCCAGCTGGACCACGAGGTCGAGGTCGGACGCCGCCTCCCCCTCGGTCTCGGCCGCGAGCGCGGCCAGGTCGGGCAGGCAGGCGGCGAGCGGCCCGCCCGAGCGGCGGAGCAGGTCGAGGGCGTCGCGCACCTCCCGCCGCTCGACCACTCCGTCGGCCCCCCGCACGTGGTGGGGCACCCCGGCGCGGCGCAGCGCCTCGGTGATCACCGGGACCTGGGCGTGGGTGCGGACCAGCACCGCCTGGGACGACCACGCGGTGCGCGGGCCGTGCCGGTCCCGCACTCCCCGGGCGATGGCCTGCGCCTCGGCGGCTTCGTCCGGATGGCGGGCGAGCCGTACCGCCGGGCCCTCGACCCGGGTGGCGGTCACCTGGGACTCGCCCAGCCCGGCCCGGCTCAGCACGTCGGCCGCCGCCGCCAGCACCTGGGGCGTCGAGCGGTAGTTCCCCACCAGAGAGATGACCTCGGCCGGCGGGTAGAGGCGCCGGAAGCCCTGGAGGAAGCCGGCGTCGGCCCCGTTCCAGCCGTAGATGGCCTGGTGGGGGTCGCCCACCACGCACAGGTCGTAGCGGTCGCCCCGCCAGGCGTCGAGCAGCCGGAGCTGGAGCGGGTTCACGTCCTGGAACTCGTCCACGAACAGGTGCTGGAAGCGCCAGCGCTGAGCGGCGGCGAAGGCGGTGTCGGTCTCGATGAGGTGGCCGCACAGGCGCAGCAGGTCGTCGAAGTCGACCATGCGGGCCCGGCGCTTGTCCTCCTCGTAGGCCCGGTAGAGCTCGGCGACCCGGTCGGCCGCCGCGGGCGGGCGTCGCCGGGCGGCGGCGGTGGCCTCGGCGTAGCCGTCGGGGCCGACCAGCCGGGCCTTGGCCCACTCGATCTCGCCCGCCAGCTGGGCCACGGTCACCGGCGAGGCTGACACGATGGCGGACAGCACCGGCGCCTTGCGGGCCAGGAGCCCGGGCGCCGCCTGCCGGTGGTCGGCCCACCAGGAGCGAAGCTGGGCATACGCGACCCCGTGGAAGGTCCCCGTGGCCACCCCCGTGCGCAGGCCCAACCCCTTCAGCCGGCTGTCGAGCTCGCCCGCGGCCTTGCGGGTGAAGGTCAGGGCCAGCACGTGGCTGGCGTCGGCGTCGCCGGTCTCCACCCGCCACGCGATCCGGCGGGCCAGCACCCGGGTCTTGCCCGATCCGGCCGGGGCCAGGATGGCGAGCGGCCGCGCGGGCGAGGTCACGGCCCGGCGCTGTGCGTCGTCGAGGTCATCCAACAGCTGATCGGCCAACGTCGCAGACAGTATTCGTCCCCATAACCTGCCCGCGGTGATCGAGGTGTCCGAGGACCGGTTCGAGGACTTGGTGGCCACCGCGCTCGACGGCATTCCCGAGGAGCTGGGCCGGCTCATGGACAACGTGGTCGTGGTGGTGGAGGACGGCACGCCCCACGGGCGGCTGCTCGGCCGCTATGTCGGCATCCCGTTGACCGAGCGTGGGGCCTGGTACGGATCGGGCGGCGTGACCATGCCGGACCGGATCACCATCTTCCGCCTGCCCATCTGCTCGCTGTGCCACACGGAGGAAGAGGTGGTCGAGCAGGTCAAGGTGACCGTGGTGCACGAGGTCGCCCACCACTTCGGCATCGGCGACCGGCGCCTCCACCAGCTGGGGTGGGGATAGCCGCGAGCCTGAGGCAGTAGGGCGGGCGTCCCTTCTGCCTCAGCGCTCGGCCGGCGGGATGGGGCCCCCGGCGGGGACCGCGGTGGTGGCTCCCGGGGCCAGCTCGCCCTTGAGCAGCTTGGCCTCGACGTCAGGGGGGAACGGCTTGGAGAACAGCGGCTCGTGCTGCTGGCGCGACCGGAACAGGTTGGCGATGTAGCTCATGCGGTCGTCGTAGGAGCGCCAGTTGTGGACCCGCCGGCCGTCGTTCTGGCCGTCGGACAGGTCGTAGCGGGTCAGCAGCGCCTGGGCCAGGGGGAGGGTGATCGCCTGCAGGTCCTCGGGGAACAGCGGCGTACCCGCCGGGGCGGGGGCGGGCAGCGGCTCGCCGAGCATCAGCACCTCGTCCGCCAGCTTCAGCACCATGAACCGGGACATCAGCCTGGCGTAGGCCGACGACGGCCAGGCGCGCCACGGCCAGTCCGGGCCGAAGCGGCGGCAGACCAGGCGACGCATGGCGGGACCGGTGAACAGCGCCAGCGATGCGGCGACGTAGCCGTCGACCCGGCGCTGCTCGTAGGCGCCGATGAGCAGGTTGCCGGCCAGCACCAGCTCGGCCCGCTGCTTGGGGTCCAGCGTGAACAGCGCCTCGAAGTACTGGCGCAGGCCGAGCTCGAGCTCGGCGGCGGGAGGCATCTCGGTCAGCAGCCAGCTCGGGTCGAGCCGGGCCTGCTCGGCCAGCACCTGCTCCATGCCGCGCCAGTACTCGGTCCACGCCGCTTCGTCCGCCCCGGTGAGCCGCCTCGGGTCGAAGGCCTCCAGGAACCGGGCGAACGCCATGCCGATCTCGAGGAACACGTAACGGTTGCCCGCGGCCAGGGCCCGGTAGGTGGCGCCGTTGTCGCGAGTGAGGGCCCAACGCAGCAGCCCCTTGCCGTGGTCGACGACCCACGGCGGCAGCCACGGGGGCACGTGGATCGGGTCGGGCCGCGGCTCGCGCTCGATCCAGCCGCCGATGGTCTTCGACGACCAGGAGGAGAACGTGCACCAGTTGGCCTGGCGCCGGTAGCCGCCGTAGGCCAGGGCATCGGCCAGCCGCACCGACAGGTCGGCGTAGGCGAGCGTGATGCGCCGGTTGCGCAGCTGCATGACCTCGACCGGCTCCCACAGGGGATAGCCCCGGCTGGCGATCAGGCGCACCTCCTCCGAGCTGATGGGCAGCGTGACCGGCTCGGCCGCGGTGGACAACCCCAGCCGGTAGCTCAGCTCGCGCTGGGGATGGGAGTGCTCGTGCACGACCCCGTCGGCCCCGACGGCCGGGCCGATCACGGCGTCACCTCGTCCTCGCGGCGCACCGGCGTGGGGCGGCGCCCGGTGAGAAGCGCGGCTCCCGCGTCCGCCCCGTCCAGCTGGGGAGCGTGGCGCTTGGCGCGGGTGTGCCGGCGGCGCCCCCGGCGACGCCGGCCGGCGACGGACGGGTCGACGGCCAGCGCCCCCATGCCCGCCATGTCCAGGCGGAACGGCGCATGCTCACCGTCCAGCCCCCGATCCACGAACATGCGCATCATCGATCGCCCCAACAACGTTCCCGGGGCCTCGAACAGCCGGCGCACCCCCGGCACCCGGCGGGCGACGGGCCCGGTGACCCGCAGGGCCCCGAGCGCCGGACGCCACCACGACGCCGGGGGCACCGCGAGGTCGTCGGCCACGCCCGGCAGGGTGAGGTGTCGCACGAGCGTGCGGGGCGCTTTCCGCATCCCCCAAGGCATGGACAGCTCCATCTCGGTCAGCAGCACGGTCATGAGCCGCCGTCCCGCGGCGCTGGGCGCGTGCTGGCGGCGGAAGATGGTGGCGGCCAGGTCCTCGGCCTCGGCCCGGGTCAGGGGGAGGAGGCCGGGCTCGATGCCGAGCACCGTGCCGACAAGGCACCACACATGCACATAGCTCTCGGCCGCATCGGCGTCATAGGGGACGCCGAGCTGGTCCAGCGCGTGCAGGACGACCACGCTGAACGTGAGCAGCGTGCCCAGCAGGTCCTCCTGGTTGACCGGGTGGCCCCAGGCCGGGCACCAGCGCGGCGACACGGCCTCGTCGCAGGTGTGGGCCACGGCCGGGCTGCTCATGATGGCCTGGCGGACGACTGCGTGCAGCAGCCGCACGCCCCGGGCGGTCACGTGGCCCTGGCCACCGGGCTCCAGCGCCTCGGGCGAGTGCGTCCCCAGGTCCATGACGTCGATCAGCATCTGCGCGGTCTCGGCGATCCGCCGGCGCATGTCACCGGTGGCGAGGTCCGACGTGAGCGCCAGCACCTGCACCCCGTTGGACGCCGCGTAGCCGGTGGGCAGCGAGGCGCAGAACAGCGAGGTGCAGATGGGCAGGGCCCACTCACAGAAGAACTCCTGGCCCGCCTGGATCCGCGCCCGGTCGACCCAGTCGGGCAGCGGCGGCCCGCCGCACAGCCAGTCCCGCAGGCCCTCCAGCCGGCCGCCGCCCTGGCCGGCGTGGCCGATCTCCTGGAGCACGGCCCGCACCAGGTCACGCTCGTCGAGGTGCTCGTGGCCGGCGTGCAGCGCGGCGGCGAGGGCGTCGGCTTCGGGGTCCCCGGTGGTGCGCAGCTCGTCGAGCCGGCGGTCGTCAAGCAGGCTCAACGTCACCCGCCAGCTGCTTGACCTGGGCCGACGCGTACGCCACGAGGTCGGCCTGGGTCATGGCCGCACCCGCCCGCCGCGCCGTCAGGTAGCGCTCCCGGTCGAGCCGATCGGCCACCGTGGCGTCGATCATGAGGACGCGCGCGGTCGAGTGCCAGGGCGTGCGGGAGACCGCCCCGCCGATGGTGGCCGCCACCTCGTAGGCGCCGAGGGCGACCAGCGGTTCGAGCATGCTGATGACGGTCAGGGTCTGCTCCGCCACGTTGCCCCGGTCGGCGAAGCGGCTCGCCACTTCCCGCAGCGACGCCAGCGCGGCGGCGAACCCGCCGGAGCGGGCGTGGAGCTCCTCGATGGCCCGGCGCGCCTGCTGGGTCACGATGGCGTTGGAGGCGGTGGAGGCCAGCGCCAGCGCCTCGTGCAGCTCGGCCCCCGCCTGGGCCGGGTCTGCCTGGGCCACCACCCGGGCGTGCGACAGCAGGGCCATGGACCGCAGCGACGGGTTGGACCGCTCGGCGGCCAGGTCGAGCAGCTGCTCGGCCGCGCGCTGGCCCCGCTCGGGGACCCCGGCCATGTCGTAGAGCAGCGTCCGGTCGAACTGGGCGAGGGCCGCGGCCAGCGGATCGCCCGTGGCGCGGCTGTGGGCCTCCATGGCCTCCAGGTGACCCTCCCACTCGGCCTGGTCGGTCTCGCCCGCGGCCAGGAACGACAGCGTGTTGTGGGCGATCCACCAGGGCCCGTCGGTGGGCGCGGCCGCCACCGCCAGCGCCTCCGTGCTGAGCCGTCGGGCGTCTTCGATGCGGGACTCGACGCCGGCGGTCAGCCCCGCCAGCGCCAGGGCCACCGCTCGGAGCGGTTCGCCCTGCGCACCGGGGTGGGCCAGGAGCTGCTCGGCCCAGCGCCCGATCTCCCGCTGCTCGCGCATGAGCAGCTCGTCGACCAGCGCGGTCATCAGCCGGAGCGCGTCGCCGATGTGGCTCGAGCTCACGAACCACTCGTACGCGGTGCGCAGGTTGGCCCATTCCGCTCGCAGGCCGGCCACCCAGACCGCCTCGCGCGGGCCGCGGCGGTGGGGCACCGCCTCCTCGGCCAGGCGCAGGAAGTGGGAGGCGTGGCGGTCGGCCACGGCCCCGGCCGCGCCGGTCTCGGCCAGGTGGTCGGCGGCATAGGCCGCCATGGCGCTGAGCATGTCGTAACGGGCCGACCCGTCCGACGGCAGGTCGATGCGCACCATCGACTGGTCGACCAGCTCGGCCATGAGGGTCGCGACGTCGACCTCGGCGAGCCCGGCCGCGGGTGCGATGCGCTCGGCCTCGTCCAGGGTCCAGCCCCCGCGGAACACCGACAGGGCCGCGAACAGCGTGCGGGCGTCGGGCCCGAGCAGCTGGAACGACCAGTCCACGGTCGCCCACAGGGTGCGGTGGCGGGCGGGCGAGCCGGCCGGCGCTGGGGCGAGCAGGTCGAAGCGGCGGTCCAGGCGGGCGGCCACTGCGTCCGGCGACATGGTGGCCAGGCGGGGAGCGGCCAGCTCGATGGCGAGCGGCAGCCCGTCCAGGCGGAACACGATGTCGGTGAGCGCGGGCTGGTCGGGGGAGACCCGGGCGCCCGCGGCCCGGGCCCGATCGACGAGCAGCTGGACTGCGGGGGCGGGACCGTCTCCCGGGTCGGTGCCGGGCTGGCCCGGCAGGCGCAGGGGATCCAGGGGCAGGACCTGCTCGCCCTGCACCCGCAACGCCGCCCGGCTGGTGGCGATGATCCGCACGTCCGGCCCCGCGGCCAGCAGGTCACCCACCAACCGGGCCACTGCGGGCCGCAGCGTCTCGCAGTTGTCCACCACCAGCAGCAGCCGAGATCCGGGCACGGTCGCCAGCAGGGCGCGGCGGGCGTCCCCGCCGGCCGGGAGCGTCACCTGCATGCTGGTCGCCAGGTGCTCGGCCAGGCCGTCCGCGTCGCGCACCGACGACACGTCGCAGAACCACACGCCGTCCGGGTAGTCGGCCAGGCCGGCGCGGTGGGCGACCTCCAGGGCCAGGCGGGTCTTGCCCAGCCCGCCCTCGCCTGTGATGGTCACGAGCCGCTCGCGGCGGAGCAGCCCCGCGACCTGCTCACACTCCTCGGGCCGGCCCACGAAGCTGGTGGCGGGGCGCGGCAGCGCGCCGGTGTGGGGCCGCCCCGAGCGCAGCGGGGGGAAGCCGGCCACCAGGCCCGGATGGCGCAGCTGGTAGACGCGCTCGGCTCGGGCGAAGCCCTCGAACAGCCAGGTGCCCACGTCCACCAGCTCGCTGTCGGGCGGGCCGGCGTCCACCATCAGCTCCCGCGTGGCCGCCGACACCAGCACCTGGCCGCCGTGGGCTGCGTCGCGCAGGCGGGCCACCCGGTTCACGGTGGCGCCGAAGTAGTTGCCCTCGCGCGGCTCGGCCTCGCCCGTGTGCACCGCCATCCGCACGTCGAGCGGGTCGCCGGACCACCCCGGCTCGCTCAGGCGGAGCTGGGCGTCGAGGGCGGCAGCCACCGCGGCGGCCGGCGCGGTGAACACCGCGCAGAAGCCGTCGCCGGGGTGCCCGAAGACATGGCCGTGGTGGCTCTCGATGGCGGCCCGGACCAGCGCGTCGTGGGCTCGCAGCGAGGCTCCCATCGCCGCAGGGTCGCGGTCCCAGCGGGCCGTGGAGTGCTCCACGTCGGTGAACAGGAAGGTGGCCAGCGTGCTGGTGGGGACCGGCGTGGGCGCGGCACCGGGCGCCTGCGCCTGCCAGTCGAGCACCGGGTCCTGGGCGAGCACCGCCCGCTCCAGGCGGACCAGCTCGGCGCAGGGGGTGATGCCGAGCTGGTCCGCCAGGATGTTGCGCAGCCGTTCGTAGGCCCGCAGGGCCTCGGCCTGGCGGCCGCAGCGGTACAGCGCCCGCATGAGCTGGCCCCACAGCCACTCCCGCAACGGCTCGCGCTCGACGAGGTCGCCCAGCTCGCCCACCAGGGCCCGGTGCTCGCCGAGCGCCAGCCGGGCGTCGATGCCGCATTCCACCGCGGCCCAGCGCTCCTCGCCGAGCGCGCTGGCCCGGGGCATGGCGAAGGGCTGGTCCGCGAACTCGGGCAGGGCCTCGTCGCCCCGCCACCACGCCAGGGCCGAGGCCGCCTCGCCGGCCGCGTCGGACCAGCGGCCCTCGGCCAGCGCGGCCCGGGCTCGCCCGCTGGCCTGCTCGAACGCCAGCGCGTCGAGCTCGTCCTCGTCGCAGCGCACCACGTAGCCCGACTCGGTGCGCTCGACCGCGTCGCCGCCCAGGGCGTTGCGGAGCCGCGAGAGCTGGGTGTGGAGGTTGTTGGCCCCCTCGGCCTGCCCGGCGTCGGGCCACAGGGTCGACACGAGCAGGTGTGCGGGCACGACCTCGTTGGCCCTGACCAGCAGCGCGGCCAGCAGGGTGCGCGTCTTGGGCCCCCCGACCCTGCGCGTCGCCTTCCCCTCGGTGACTTCGAGGGGCCCGAGTATGCCGAACCTCACCGTGGCGCACCTCCCAGGCCCACCTGGGAGCCTAGGCCCGCCCCGCGCGCTCGGATGACATGAAGGGCGCCGCTCGTGAAGAGGGGCGCGCGAGGCCGGTGCCAGAGAGGTCCTCACGCCGAGTCGATCACCCGTTCGATCTTGCCGTCGTCCTGGTGGCGGGCCAGCCAGCGCTGGCAGGGAAAGGTCCACTCCTGCCCCCGGTCCTCGTCGCGCACGACCACCCGGTCGAGGAACCACCCGGGTGCCACCCCGGTGTTGTCGTGGCGCACGTGGACCCGCCCGACGTTCCCGAGGTCGCAGAGCTGCACCATGACGCTGTCCAGGCCGGTGAGCCCGAAGCGCCCGCCGCCGTTGCTGGCCCGCAGCTCCTCGCTGGAGGCGCGGCTGCCGTAGAGGGTCACGAAGACGTTCGCGTCGGTCGCGCCGGCTAGGCCGGGCGTGGCCTGCCCGGTGTAGACGTCGATCCGGTACGTCGTCATGGCCTGTCCTCCGTGAGCCCCCTGTGGCGGTGGAGCGGGCCGACCCGCCGCCACAGGGAAGGAGACCAACCCGCCGCCGCCGGGGGACGGGCCGGCCCGTTCCGCCGTGGGCGAGACGGTCGAGCCGCCCCACCCACGGGCCGGCCCGCGACCCGGGGCCGAGAGGGGTCCCGGTCCCAGGCGAGGACGTGAAGCACGTCCTCGGGGCCACGGTGACATCGGTCCCTTACAGGCAACGCACAGGCCACGCACAGGTGGTGGCGCGCCGCAACCTCCCAGCCGGGGATACTCTCTGGCCGTGCCGTTCCCACGCCGGCTCCTCAACGACAACGAGGAGATCGTCCTCGACCTCCACCCCCACTGGTGGTTCTTCGCCTGGCCGCTGCTCGCGTTGCTCGGCGCCGTGGCCCTCGGCCTGGGGCTGTTCGGCGGCACCGACGTCAACGCGCTCCAGGTGCCGGCGGGCATCGTCATCCTCGTCGCCCTGGCCTGGTTCAGCTGGCGCTACCTGCGCTGGGTCACCACCAACTTCGTGGTCACGACCGACCGGCTGATCTACCGCCACGGCGTGCTGTCCAAGCACGGCATCGAGATCCCGCTCGACCGGGTCAACACCGTGTTCTTCAGCCAGTCGGTGTTCGAGCGCGTCGTGGGCGCGGGTGACCTGGTCATCGAGTCCGCCAGCGAGACGGGCCGCCAGCGCTTCTCCAACGTGAAGCATCCCTCCGCCGTGCAGAACGAGATCTACCGGCAGATGGAGGCCAACGAGAACCGGAAGTTCGACCGGGTCGGCCAGTCGGTGCGGAACGTGCAGGAGGAGGGCCGCGATCGCGACGACTCCTCCATCCCCGCCCAGATCCGCGAGCTGGACGAGCTGCGCAAGCAGGGCGTGCTCAGCGAGGCTGAGTTCACGCAGAAGAAGCAGCAGCTCCTCGACCGGATGTGACGGCCGCCCGGGTCGTCAGCCTGGTCCCTTCGGTCACCGAGACGCTGCTGGCCTGGGGCGTGACTCCCGTGGCCTGCACGCGGTTCTGCGAGCAGCCCGACCTGCCGCACGTGGGCGGCACCAAGGATCCCGACGTCGCGGCCATCGTCGACCTGGCGCCCGACCTCGTCGTGCTGTGCGTGGAGGAGAACCGCCGCGAGGACGCCGACGCCCTCACGGCCGCGGGCATCGCCACCGCGGCCCTGTCGATCGACACGGTGGCCGACGTCGGCCCCGCGCTGGCCATGCTGGCGGGCCTGGTGGGCGTGCCGGCTCCCGCGGTCGAGGCCCTGCCGCCCGATCCCGAGCCGACCGTGCGGGCTTTCGTCCCCATCTGGAAGCGCCCGTGGATGACCATGTCCGGCGGCACGTACGGCTCGTCGCTGCTGTCCTCGATCGGCGTCGCCAACGTGTTCGCCGACGCCGCCGAGCGCTACCCGACGGTGACGCTGGACGAGGTCCGGGCCCGGGAGCCCGACGTGGTGCTCGCCCCCAGCGAGCCGTACCCGTTCGCCGAGCGGCACGTCCCCCTGTTCGACGGCGTGGCCCCGGTCGTGCTGGTCGACGGCCAGGACCTGTTCTGGTGGGGCTCCCGCACCCCGGCGGCCCGGGAGCGCCTGCAGAGCTCGCTCAGCTCTTGACCTGGAGCGTGGCGCCGGGCGCGGGGCGGCCGCGCCAGACGACCGGGCCGTTGATGCGGGTCTTGGGCTTGCACAGGACCACCACGCAGCCGCCGAAGCCGGCGCCCGTGACCCGGGCGCCGTAGACCCCGGGGACGCCCCGGACGCTGCCCACGATCTGGTCGAGCATCGGGGTCGACACCTCGAAGTCGTCCCGCAGGCTGGCATGGCTGGCCACCAGCAGCTCGCCCGCATAGGTCAGCTGGTCCTTGGCCAGCGCGCTGGCCAGGGCGTCGACCCGGCGGTTCTCGGTGGTCACGTGCCGGGCCCGGCGGCGCAGTACCGGGTCGTCGATCGCCTCGACGTCGACCGGGGACGCGTCGCGCAGCCGGCCCACGACGTCCTCGGCCGCCTCGCACTGGGCGCGGCGCTCGGCGTAGGCCGAGCCGGTCAGCTCCCGGTGCTCGCCCGAGTGGATGACCACGATCTCCGCGTCCTCGGGGAACGGCACCTGGTCGACCGTGAGCGCGTCGCAGTCGATGCGCAGCACCGAGCCCTCCACCGCGGCCAGCGACACGAGCTGGTCCATGATCCCCACCGGGACGCCCACGGCCCGCTGCTCGGCCCGCTGGCACGCCTGGGCCACCGCCCGCGGGTCGCCCAGATCGGCGCCCAGGGCGGTGGCCACCGCCACCTGCAGCGCGGCCGACGAAGCCAGGCCGCTGCCCGCGGGCAGGGTCGACTGCACCATGCCCACCAGCCCGTCGTCCGGCTTCACCTCGCTCACCACTGCGGCCACGTAGCGGGCCCAGGGCGGCTCGACCGCGGCCGGGTCGTCCACGCCGCCCAGGGGGATCTCGGCCACGCCGTCGAACCGGTCGGAGCCCAGCATCACCCAGTTGCCGCCCCGGTCGCCGGTGATCTCGGTGCCCAGCCCGATGGCCATGGGCAGGACCAGACCGCCCATGTAGTCGGTGTGATCGCCGATGAGGTTGACCCGGCCGGGCGCCCACGCACGCAATCCCACGTCACGCTCCTCGCAGTGCTGCCGCGGCGTCCTCGGGGACGACCGGGTTGACGAACTCGCCGCTGCCCAGCTCGGCCGCGGCCACGAACCGCTGCACGCCGGGCGAGCGCATGGGGGACACGATGTGGACGTGCAGGTGGGCCTCGGGCCACGCCCCGCCGTCGGTGGGCCGCTGGTGGATCCACAGCATGTAGGGCAACGGGGCGTCGAACAGCAGGTCGAGGCGCGCCAGCACGTCCACCAGCAGGTCGCCGAGCCCGTCCCGCTGCGGTCCGTCCAGCGACGGCAGGTCGGGGCGGTGCACGTCCGGGGCCAGCAGCATGCCGTAGGGGTAGGCGCTCGCCTCGGGCACCCAGGCCCGCCAGCCGGTGGCCTCGGCCACCATCAGGGCGGGGTCCGGCCGCTCGCACAGGACGCACGAGCCGCGGGCGGCGCGCCGCAGCTCGGTCAGCGGGCCGTCGGGCACGTGGTCGTAGGCGAAGATCTGGCCGTGGGGATGGGCGATGGTGGCCCCGACCTCCTCACCCCGGTTCTCGAACACCAGCACGTAGGCCACGTCGGGCCGCGCCCCCAGCGCTTCGGTGCGCTCGGCCCACAGGTCGACGACCCGGCGGGCGCCCTGGGAGCCGAGGTCGGGGAAGGTGAGGTCGTGCTCGGGCGTGTAGAGCACGACCTCGCAGCGCCCATCGGGGAGCGACGGCCAGCGGTTGGGGAACGCCAGGACGTCGTAGGGCTCGGGTGCCTCGATGCCGCCCACGCAGAACGGGCATGACGCGGCCGGGCGGTTGGGCCGCTGCTGGCGGCCACCGGCCATGACGACGGTGGCGCCGGTCAGCTCGTCGATGCGGGCGTCGGACATGTCGGGCTCTCGTTGGCTGTCGGGTCGAGGCGGTCAGCGCAGGGCGGCGACCGCGGCTCCCGCCCGGTCCAGGGCGGTGGGGTTCCACGGCGCTCGCAGCGCCACGTTGACCGTGTCGGCGCCGGCCGCAACGTAGCGGCCCAGCGCGTCGGTCACCTCAGCGAGGCTCTTCCCCACCACCGATCCGGGCCGGACCGCCTCGCGGCGCGGCCCGAACTGGGCAGCCAGCGAGGCGTCGTCGTCGCACACGATGACATTGACCCCGAGCTGGACCGCGCCCGGGTCGCGGCCGGCGGCCTCACAGTGGCCGTCCAGCACCGCCCGCTTGCGCGCCAGGACCTCGGGGGACACGAACGGCACGTTCCAGCCGTCGGCATGGCGAGCAGCCACCGCGGCGGTGCGGCGCTCGCCCGCCCCGCCGATCCACACCGGCAGCCGGTCCTGCACCGGTCGGGGCTCGAGGTGGGCGTCCCGCAGGGTCACATGCTTGCCCGCAACCGAAGCCACGCCCTCGTGGAGGAGCGCCCGGACCGCGGCGGTCGCCTCCTCCAGCAGGTCCAGGCGCTCGCCGACCGGCGGGAAGGGGATGCCGAAGGCCTGATACTCGGCCTCGGCCCAGCCTGCGCCCAGCCCGATCTCGGCCCGGCCGCCCGACAGGTGGTCGATGGTGGCCGCCGCCTTGGCCAGCACGCCCGGGTGGCGGTAGCCGGCCGAGTACACGAGGCAGCCGCAGCGCACGCGGCTCGTCGAGCAGGCCAGCGCGGCGTGGATCGACACCGCTTCGTGGCACTCGTAGGTGCTGAGGTCCGACGAATAGAAGTGGTCCCACACCGTCACCGAGTCGAAGCCGAGGTCCTCGGCGCGGCGCCACAGGCCGGCCAGCTCGGCCACGGTGGTGTTCTGGACTCCGAGGTGCACGCCGAACGTCGTCACCGTCCCACCCTAGGAGGCCCGACCCGCTTGACCGGGCGGTCAAGACCGGGGACGATGGCCGGATGCCGACCGCGCCCGCCAACGGGATCGAGCTCTACTACGAGGAAGCCGGCGACCCCGCCGGTCCGCCGCTGCTCCTGATCATGGGCCTGGCCAGCCAGCACGTCAGCTGGCCCCCGGAGCTGATCCAGGGGTTCGCGGACCGTGGCTTCCGGGTGATCAGCTACGACAACCGCGACATCGGGCTCTCCACCCATCTGGACGACCGGATCGACGTCGCGGCGCTGCTGGCGGCGCGGAGTGCCGGCGAGGCCGTCGACGTCCCCTACCGGCTGCCCGACATGGCGGACGACGCGGCCGGCCTGCTCGACCACCTGGGGATCGACGCCGCCCACGTCATGGGGGTGTCGATGGGCGGGATGATCGCCCAGGCGCTGGCCATCGCCCACCCCGAGCGGGTCCTCACGCTGACCTCGATCATGTCCACCACCGGCGATCCGGACGTGGGCGCGCCGACGGGAGAAGCCATGCAGATGCTGCTGCGGCCGCCGTACACCAGCCTCGAGGAGGCCATGGACGGCGCCGTGGCGGTCTCCCACGTCATCGGCAGCCCGGGCCTGATCGACGAGGACCGGGTGCGCCAGCGGGCGGCCCTGGCCTGGGAGCGCAACTACGACCCGTCCGGCGTGGCCCGCCAGCTGGCGGGGATCCTCGCCTCGGACCCCCGGTCCCCGGCGCTGGCCCAGATCGACGTGCCCACGCTCGTCATCCACGGGACCGCCGACACCCTCGTCAACCCCAGTGGGGGCGAGCGCACCGCCGAGGTGATCCCCGACGCCAAGCTGATGCTCATCGAGGGGATGGGCCACGATCTCCCGTTGGCGCACTGCCCCACGATCGTCGACGCCGTCAGCACCCACGCTCTCGCCCACGCCTAGGCCCTGGCCCGACCACCTGGAGACATCGCCCATGGGACCGCTCGCCGGAATCACCGTCATCGAGCTCGCAGGCATCGGCCCGGGGCCGTTCTGCGGGATGATGCTCGCCGACCTGGGGGCCGACGTGATCCGGGTCGACCGCGCCCAGTCGGTGCAGGGGGGCGACCCCGACCGGCCGCCGGCCGACCTGCTGGCCCGCGGCCGGCGCTCCATCGGCGTCGACCTCAAGAGCCCCGACGGCGTCGAAGTGGTGCTGAGCCTGGTCGAGCGGGCCGACGCCCTCTTCGAGGGCTTCCGCCCGGGCGTGACCGAGCGCCTCGGCCTCGGCCCCGACGAGTGCCTGGCCCGCAACCCCCGCCTGGTGTACGGGCGCATGACCGGTTGGGGCCAGGACGGGCCTTACGCCGCCACCGCGGGCCACGACATCAACTACATCTCCCTGGCCGGTGCCCTGGATCCCATCGGCCGGCGCGGGCAGGCGCCGGTCCCGCCCCTCAACCTGGTGGGCGACTTCGGGGGCGGGGGCCTGCTGCTGGCCTTCGGCATCGTGGCCGGCCTGCTGGAGGCCCGCACCTCCGGGCAGGGCCAAGTCATCGACGCCGCCATGGTCGACGGCGCCGCCGCGCTCATGACCATGACCCACTCGCTGCGGGCCATGGGCATCTGGAACGACGAGCGCGGCACCAACATGCTCGACACCGGCGCCCACTTCTACGACGTCTACGAGACCGCCGACGGCGGCTACATCTCCATCGGGTCGATCGAGCCCCAGTTCTATGCCGAGCTGCTGCGCCTCACCGGGCTGGAGGACGAGGCGCTGCCCGGGCAGTACGACCGGGCCCGGTGGCCCGCGCTCAAGGAGCGCGTGGCCGCCGTGTTCCGCACCAAGACGCGTGACGAGTGGTGCGAGATCATGGAGGGCACCGACGTGTGCTTCGCTCCGGTCCTGACCATCCCGGAGGCGGTGGCGCACCCGCACAACGTCCACCGGGGGACGTTCGTCGAGGTGGCGGGGATCCCGCAGCCGGGCCCTGCGCCGCGCTTCTCCCGCACCGAGGCGGCCATCGCCCGCCCGCCGGCCCACGCCGGGCAGCACACCGAGGAGATCCTCGCCGAGGCCGGCCTCGACGCCGACCGCATCGCCAAGCTGCGGGAGACAGGCGTCATAGCCTGACCTAGGTCAGGCCATGAAACAGCCTGACCTAGGTCAGGCCATGGCACGGTTTGACCGTCACCGCGCCGGTCACTGGTCGCCGAGGGCGTCGAGCACCGGCAGGCGGGCGGCCCGCCGGGCGGGGACGATCCCGGCCACCACGCCCACCAGGAGCCCGGCCGCCACCACGGCGGCCAGCGGCAGCACCGGCAGGGCGAAGGTGGCGATGTCGGCGCGGGCGTCCACGGCCCGGACGATGCCCCAGCCCAGGAACACCCCGAGGGCGGTGCCACCGGCGGTCCCGAACGCGGCCAGCAGCACCGACTCCCAGCGCACCATGGCCCGCAGCTGGGCCCGGGTCTGGCCCAGCGCCCGCAACAGCCCGAGCTCCCGGGTGCGCTCGTGGAGCGACAGCGACAGGGTGTTGGCGATGCCCGTGAGGGCGATCACGACGGCCACGACGAGCAGGGCGTAGATCACGTTGACGACGCCGCGGACCTCCGCCACCTCGGCGCCGACGAGCCCGTCCCGGTCCCGCACCGCCGGGGCCCCCGGGCCGGCGATAGCGTCCTCGACCCTGGCGCGCCCGTCATCCAGGTGCATCCCGGGGGCGAGCTTCACGATGGCCAGCTCGAACCGGGGCTGGCTCGCGTGGGCAGCCCAGGTGTCCCGGTCGACGACGGCCGCCCCCACCACCGACTCATTGTCGTAGGTGGCGGCCAGGTCCAGGCGCTCGGTGGTCCCGTCAGGGAAGCCGACGTCGACCCGGTCGCCCCGCTGCCAGCCGCGCTCGTCGGCGTAGGCGGTGGACACCGCCAGCCCACCGGGGGCGGCCGCCGCCAGGTCACCCTCGGCCACGTCGAGGTCAAGGACGTTGCCCAGCCCCGCCAGGTCGGCGAAGGCGAGCTCGTCCTGCCGCCCGGCCAGCACCGCCGGCCCGCGGCCCACCCCGGCGGCGGCCGCGACCTCGGGCAGCACGGCCACCCGGTCCACGACGTCGGGGGCGACGTCGAGGCCGCCGGGAGCGGGCGTGAGCGCCAGGTCCGCCGCGAACGACCGGGTGACGGCGTCGTCCACCGAGCGGGTGGCCGAGGCGCCGAACACGGTGAACAGGCTGACCACGCCCACGCCGACCAGCAGTGCGCCCGCGGTGGCGGCGCTGCGGCGGGGGTTGCGCACCGCGTTGCGGGCGCCGAGGTCACCGGCCACCCGGCGGGCCGCGAGCGGCGCCCCGAGCAGGGCGCACACGGGCCGCACGGCCGCCGGGCCCAACAGGACCAACCCGGCCAGCAGCAGCACCGCGCCGAGCGCCGCCGCCCCGAGCGCCCCGCCTCCCGCCATCAGCACGGCCAGCAGGCCGGCCACCAGCGCCGCGCCCCCCGCCAGCAGGCGCAGGCGGGACGGGCGGGCGTCCCCGACCGCCACCTCGCGCAGTGCCGCCACAGGCGCCGTCCGGGACGCCCGCCAGGCGGCGGGGAGGGCGCCGGCCACGGTCACGGCCACGCCCACCGCCAACGCCAGCGCGACGTCGGCGGGGGCGATCACGAGCCCGTCGGTCGGCAGCGGGAAGCCAATGGCGGCGGTGGCGGCGAGCAGGCCCGAGGCCAGCACCACGCCGAGGGCCACCCCCAGCAGCGAGCCGGCCAGGCCGACCAGCGGGGCTTCGACCACGGCCGCGGCCAGCACCTGGCGCCGGGACGCGCCGATGGCCCGCAGCAGCGCCGACTCACGCACCCGCTGGGCCGCCAGGATCGTGAAGGTGTTGACGATCCCGAAGGCGGCGACCACCAGGGCGACGAACGCGAAGGCCCCGAGGCCCAGCTCCAGCCCGTCGACCAAGTCGCCCTCCACCTCGGCCTGCTGCTCGGCAGTGAGCCGGGCGCCGGTAACCGCCTCGGCCCCGTCGGGCAACACCGCACCGATCCGGCGGGCCAGGTCGGCCTGGCTCACCCCGTCGTCGCCCGCTACCGCCACGGCCGAGACCTGGTCGGGCGACCCGAGCAGCAGGCGCTGCGCCTCGGCCGTGGTGAAGGCGACCAGGTTGGCGTCCGCCCGGCTGTCCTCGTCGCCGAAGGTGGCGATCCCGACCACGGTGGCGGGGACCGGCTCGGGAAGCAGGACGGTCACGTGGTCGCCCACGCCCAACCCGGCGCGGGCCAGGGCGCGATCGATGACCACCTCGCCGGGCGCAGCCGGGGGGCGGCCGTCAGCCAGCCGCCACGGCGTGAGCTCGGGGACGTCGATCCAGCCCTCGGCCACGGTGGCGGGCCGGTCGCCGGCTCCGGCCAGCGCGGCCTCGCCCTCGACCCGGGCGCGAGCGGCCCGCACCCCGTCCACGGCGGCGACGGTGTCGACCACCGAGGCGGGCAGGGGCGGGCGGGTGTTCTCGGCTCCGCCGGTGAGCTCTTCCGACGATCGCACATAGGCGTCGATCCCGGCGTTGGCCGTGAGGTAGGTGTGGTGGAACCCGGCCCGAGCACTGGCTCCCACCACCAGGGTGGCGGCGACGAAGGCGACACCGAGCGCGACGGCCACCAGTGTCCCGGCGAGGCGCCGCTTGCGCCGCCACGCGGTCTGAAGCGCGAACGTGACCATGGTCAGACCACCCGTCCGTCGGCCAGCACCACCGTGCCGTCGGCCCAGCCCGCGGCCTTGGGGTCGTGGGTGACCATCACCACCGTCTGGCCCAGCGTGTCGACCGACTCTCGCAGCAGCCGCAGGACGCCGAGGCCGGTCCGTGAGTCGAGGTTGCCGGTGGGCTCGTCGGCGAAGATCACCTCGGGCCGGCCGGCCAGCGCGCGGGCGACGGCGACCCGCTGTTGCTGGCCCCCGGACAGCTGCGCGGGCCGGTGGCCGAGGCGGTCGGCCAGGCCCACCGCGTCGATCACGAGCTCCAGCCAGGCGGGCTCGGGCCTGGTCCCGGCCAGGCGGGACGGCAGCAGGATGTTCTCCCGCGCGGTCAGGATGGGCACCAGGTTGAACGCCTGGAACACGAAGCCCAGCCGCTCCCGGCGGATGCGGGTGAGCGCGGTGTCGCTCAGGCGGCCGAGGTCGACGTCGCCGAGCAGGACAGTGCCCGAGGTGGGGGTGTCGAGCCCGGCCAGGCAGTGCAGCAGGGTCGACTTGCCGGAGCCCGACGCGCCCATGACGGCGGTGAGGCGGCCGGCGGGCAGGTCGAGGTCCACGCCGTCGAGGGCGCGGACCGCGGTCTCGCCCTCGCCGTGGACCTTCACCAGGTCGACGGCCCGGGCGGCGGGCTCGGTGATGACGGGACTGGACATGCCTCCACCGTGGCGACGCGGACCGGGTAGCCGCATCGGCCGGGCGTGGCGCCGCGGCCCCTACGAAAGTCGGTGATCCGGGGGCCCCGATGTCGACCATCGGCCGTCCCGCCGGCGGCCATCGCAGCCTTAGGGTGAGCCCGATGGCGTGGCTCCGCGAGCACATCGGCCCCCGGTGGGTGACCGTGGCCGCCATCGTCCTGAGCGTGTACCTGACCCTCGCCGGCTCGGATGGCCCCGAGGCGTGGTCGCCGTTCCCCCGCCCGCTGGCGGTGGCGGCCGGGCTGATCGGCAGCCTGGCGCTGTGGTGGTGGCCCACCCGGCCCACCGAGGTGGCGGCGGTCAACGTCGCCGCGGTGGCGCTGTCGGCCAATCCCGTCCCGGCGGTCGTCGCGCTGTACACCTTCGCCGCCTCCCGGCGGGCGACGATGCCCCTGGCCGCTATCAGCGGCGCGGCGGTGGTGGCCTTCGCCGTGCCCCAGTGGGTCGACGCCGGGAAGGTGTCGGTCCCGCCGCTGGTGGGAGGGTTCCTCATCACGCTGGCGGCGGTCGGCGCCGGCCTCTACGTCCGCACCCGCCACGACCTGATCCGGTCGCTGCGGGAACGGGCCGAGGCGGCCGAGGCCGAGCGCGAGCTGCGGGTCGAGCAGGCCCAGCTGGCCGAGCGGGCCCGCATCGCCCGGGAGATGCACGACGTCCTCGCCCACAAGGTGTCGCTGATCGCCCTGCACGCCGGGGCGCTGGAGGTCAACCCCGATGCGGGCGCGGCGCGGGTCGAAGAGGTCTCGGGCGTCATCAGGGTCACCGCCGGCCAGGCGCTGGAAGAGCTGAGGGCCGTGCTGGGCCTCCTGCGCGATGGCGACGGTGCGGATGACGACCTGGCCCCGCCGCCGCAGCTGGCCGACATCGCTCGCCTGGTCGAGGTGTCCCGGGCCGCGGGCCTCGACGTCAGCTACCGCGCCGACGTGGCGGCGCTGCCCGACGGCATCGCCCGGGCCGCCTACCGCGTGGTGCAGGAGGCGCTGACCAACGTGCACAAGCACGCTCCCGGCGCGCCCACATCGGTGGACCTGACCGGCGACGACACGGGCCTGACCGTCACCGTCGAGAACGGGCCGTCTCCCGCGGGCGATGCGCCCGCCCTGCCGGGCGCAGGCGCGGGCCTGGTGGGCCTCCGGGAGCGGGTCCGCCTGCTGGGCGGGCGGCTCGACACCCATCCCACCGACGGTGGGGGCTGGCGGCTCGTCGCCTGGATCCCCTGGGCGACGGCGCCGTGACCCGGGTGCTGATCGTCGACGACGAAGCGCTGGTGCGGGCGGGCCTGCGCATGATCCTGGAGTCGGCCGACGACCTCGACGTCGTCGGCGAGGCCGAGGACGGAGCCGACGCGGCCGAGGCCGTGCGCCGCTGCCGGCCCGACGTGGTGCTGATGGATGTGCGCATGCCCCGCCTCGACGGCATCGCCGCCACCGCCGCGATCCGGGGGCTCGACGCGCCGCCGTCGGTCATCGTGCTCACGACCTTCGACCTGGACGACCACGTGTTCGGAGCGCTCCAGGCGGGAGCGGCAGGCTTCCTGCTCAAGGACACGCCGCCCCGTGAGCTGGTCCAGGCCGTGCGGGTCGTGGCCTCGGGGGCATCGATGCTGTCGCCCACGGTCACCCGGCGGCTGATCTCCCACTTCACCGCGGGCGACCAGCCGGACCGGCGGCACGCGGCCCGAGAGCGGCTGGCCGGCCTCACCGACCGCGAGTCCGAGGTCCTGGCCGAGGTCGGCCGCGGCCTGTCCAACGCCGAGATCGGGGCGACCCTGTTCATGAGCGAGGCGACCGTCAAAGCCCACGTGTCCCGGCTGCTGGTGAAGGTCGCTGCGGCCAACCGGGTGCAGCTGGCCATCGTGGCCCACGACGCGGGGCTCGCCTGATGGCCCTCTAGCGTGGGGGCCCTATGGCCACTCTGGTCGCGTTCCACGCCCACCCCGACGACGAGACCATCATCCAGGGCGGCAGCCTCGCCAAGGCGGTCGCCGAAGGCCACCGCGTGGTCATCGTCTACGCCACCGACGGCGAGCACGGCGAGGTACCCGACGGCCTGCTCACCGAGGGTGAGACCCTCGTGGAGCGACGCCGGGCCGAAGCCGAGCGCTCCGCCGAGGCACTGGGCACCTCACGCCTCGTCTGGCTGGGCTACGGCGACTCGGGCATGGCCGGCACCGCCGACAACGACGACCCCGCCTCGTTCTGGCAGGCGGACGTCGAGAAGGCCGCCGAGGGGCTGGCCGCAGTCCTGCGGGAGGAGGCCGCCGACGTCCTCACCATCTACGACCCGCAGGGCAACTATGGCCACCCCGACCACATCCAGGTCCACCGGGTCGGCGCCCGCGCCGCCGAGCTGGCCGGTGTCCCCGAGGTGTTCGAGGTGACCATCAGCCGCGAGCACGTGCGCGAGCTGGTCGCGGCCGCCATCGCCTCGGGTGAGGCACCGCGGGAGGAGATGCCGGACTTCGACGACCCGAACCTGGTCTTCGGCATGCCCGACGAGGCCATCACCACCAGGGTCGACGTGACCCCGTGGCTCGACCGCAAGCGCGCCGCCATGGAGGCGCACGCCAGCCAGATCGGTGACATGGCCATGTTCCTGGCCATGCCACCCGAGGCCTTCGCCCTGGCCCTGGGCACCGAGTTCTACATCCGCCACGACACCCCCGACGGCCACCGGGAGACCGGCATATTCGTGTCCACGTCGGCTCGGCAGGCATGATGGCTCCGTGAGCCAGGTCATCAAGATCAACGCCATCACCGTGCCCGAAGGGTCGGGCGACGAGCTCGCCCGGCGGTTCGCGGCCCGGGCCGGGGCCGTCGACAACCAGGACGGTTTCGAGGGCTTCGAGCTGCTCAAGCCCACCGACGAGCGCACCACCTGGCTGGTCGTCACCCGCTGGCGCGACGAGGAAGCCTTCCAGGCGTGGGTCAACAGCCCGGCGTTCGGCCACGGCCACGCGGGCGCCGACCGGCCGGCGCCCCACGGTGGCCCGGTCTCGGTGTCGAGCGAGCTGTGGTCGTACGAGGTGTCGACCGGCTCGCCCGGCGGTAGCTGACCCCGGCGGACCGAGGTGCTGCGCGACGCCCACCTGTGGTGGGCGTGGGTGGTCGTCGTCGGCAACGGGCTGGTGGGGCTGTGGGCCCTCGCGGCCCACCAGTGGCCGCGCTTCCGCCACCGAGCGCTGTGGTGGTGCACGGGCGCGGCCTATGTGGCCGTCGCCATCCAGGTCGTGCTGGGCACGCTGCTGGTCACCCGTGAGGACCGCGAAGCGGGCGGTTTCCACGCCTTCTACGGGTTCGTGGCTCTGGCCTCGGTCGGCATCATCTACAGCTACCGCCACCAGCTGGCACATCGCCGCTACCTGCTGTTCGGCTTCGGCAGCCTGTTCGTGATGGGCCTCGCCATCCGGGCGATGGCGGTGGGGACCAGCCGCCCGCTGTAGCTAGAGGTGGACCACCGGGCAGGTGAGCGTGCGGGTGATGCCCTCGATCATCTGCACCCGGCTGACCACCATCTTCCCCAGCTCGTCCACAGTGCCGGACTCGGCCCGGGCGATGACGTCGTAAGGGCCGGTGACATCCTCGGCCGAGACCACGCCGTCGATGTTCCCGACCTCCTCGGCGACCTGAGCGGCCTTGCCCACCTCGGTCTGGATGAGGATGTACGCGCTGACTGCCATCCGGTCCTCCCTCACGCCATGCGGCTGGTCACGGATCGTAGTGTGACCCACCTGCAGGCGCGAGACATCGCCCCCCACCGCCACTGGTGGGGGGCGATCGGTCCCGGGCGACGCTGCCCGGTCAGCCTCAGCTGTGGGACTCGGCCTCGATGGGCGTGCGGGTGTGCGCACCGCCCACCGTGATCTTGCGGGGCTGGGCCTTCTCCGACACCGGGATCGTGATCGACAGCACGCCGTGGTCGTAGGCGGCCTCGAGCCGGCTGGTGTCGAGGCTGTCGCCCAGCAGCAGCCGGCGGGTGAAGGTGCCCTGCGGCCGCTCGTTCGCCAGGACCTCGTCGCCCTCGGCCCGGTCGAAGCGCCGCACCGCGGTGACGGTCAGCGTGTCGCGCTCGACGGTCAGGTCGATGGACTCGGGATCGACACCGGGAAGGTCGAAGTTCACGAACACCTGGTCTCCGTGGCGCACCGCGTCCATGGCCATGGACGACGTGGCCTGGCGGGCCACCTGGTTCACCTGCTCGGCCCAGCGGTCCAGCTCACGGAAGGGATCGAAGCGCATCAACATGGTGGGGAGCCTCCTGCTCACTCGCATCCGACACCAACGATGCTAGCAAAGCTAAGTCCTAGTACATCAAGTTTTCTGTTCACCAGTTCGGTAAGGACGGTCGCCAGCCGGGGTGAGACGATGGGCCGCATGGCCACCACCCCGTACACCCGAGGGCTGCACGAGATCGGCGAGAACGTCTACGCCTACCTCCAACCGGATGGCAGCTGGGGCTGGAGCAACGCCGGCCTGGTGGTCGACGGGGAGGCATCGCTCCTGGTCGACACGCTGTTCGACCTCAAGCTCACGGGCGAGATGCTCGACACGATCCGGGCCGCGGTGCCCGCCGCCCGGGACATCGGCACGGTGGTGAACACCCACGCCAACGGCGACCACTGCTGGGGCAACCAGCTCGTACGGGACGCCGAGATCATCGGCTCCACGGCCTGCGCCGAGGAGATGGGCGGCCTGCCTCCGGCGCTGCTCGCCGCGCTCGTCGCCTCGCCACCCGACGGCGCGCAGGGCGACCTCATCCGCACCATGTTCGGCGCGTTCGACTTCACCGGCATCGAGGTGGTTCCGCCCGCCACCACGTTCGACGGCGAGCTGACCCTGCAGGTGGGCGACACCGAGGTGCAGCTCATCGAGGTCGGTCCCGCGCACACCGAGGGCGACGTGATCGTCCACGTCCCGTCGCAGGGCGTCGTCTACACCGGGGACATCCTGTTCAACGGCGGCCATCCCATCGTGTGGGCCGGCCCCGTGGCCAACTGGATCGCCGCCTGCAACCGCATCCTGGCCCTGGACGCGCCCACCGTCGTGCCGGGGCACGGCCCGGTGTGCGGGCCCGCGGAGGTGGCCGCCCAGCGCGACTACTTCACCTTCCTGACCGACGAGGTGCGGCCCCGGGCCGAAGCCGGCATGGCGCCGATGGAGGTGGCGCGCGACATCGATCTCGGACCGTACACGGGCATGACCGAGCGCGAGCGCCTCGTCGCCAACGTCGCGGCGGTGTTCCGGGACCTGGGGCTGCCCGCCCCGGCCGACGCCGCCACCTTGCTGCAGCAGATGGCGGCGTTCGGCGTGGGCGTGTGATCAGCCGCCGGCCAGCCGCTTCTCCAGATTGGTGAGCTGCTCGCGCAGCTGGGCCGGGACGGTGTCGCCGATCGAGCGGTAGTGGTCGTCGATCTGGGGCAGCTCCTGGCGCCACGAGTCGGGGTCGACCGCCACCAGCTCGGCCATGGTGTCGCCGCCGTCGATGTCGAGCCCGGCGGTGTCGATGGCGCCCGGTGCGGGCACCCGGCCGATGGGGGTGTCGACGGCCTCGCCCTTGCCCTCCACGCGCTCTACGACCCAGCGCAGCACCCGGCTGTTGTCGCCGAAGCCGGGCCACAGGAACGACCCGTCCTCGCCGCGGCGGAACCAGTTGACCCAGAACAGCTTGGGCAGCTTGTCCGTGGCGGTGGCCCGCCCGATCTCGAGCCAGTGGCCGAAGTAGTCGCCCATGTCGTAGCCGCAGAACGGCAGCATGGCGAAGGGGTCGAAACGCAGCTTGCCCACCGCGCCGGCCGCGGCCGCGGTGGTCTCCGAACTCATGATCGAGCCCAGGAACACGCCGTGGTCCCAGTCGAACGACTCGGTCACCAGCGGAACGTTGGTGGCCCGGCGGCCGCCGAACAGGATGGCCGAGATGGGCACGCCCTTGGGATCCTCCCACTCCGGGGCGATCGACGGGCACTGGGAAGCAGGCGTGGTGAAGCGGGCGTTGGGATGGGCGGCGGGGGCGTCGCCGGCCGGAGTCCAGTCGTTGCCCCTCCAGTCGATGACATGGTCGGGCGGCTCGGCCAGGCCCTCCCACCACACGTCGCCGTCGTCGGTGAGGGCCACGTTGGTGAAGATCGAGTTGCCGTAGACCGTGGCCACCGCGTTGGGGTTGGTGTCCTCGCCGGTGCCCGGGGCCACACCGAAGAACCCGGCCTCGGGGTTGATGGCGTACAGCCGGCCATCCTCGCCGAACTTCATCCAGGCGATGTCGTCGCCCACCGTCTCGATCGTCCACCCGGGCAGGGTGGGGATCATCATCGCCATGTTGGTCTTGCCGCAGGCCGACGGGAACGCGGCGGCGATGTAGCGCTTCTCGCCCGCCGGCGGGGTGACGCCGAGGATCAGCATGTGCTCGGCCATCCAGCCGTCGTCGCGGGCCATGGTCGAGGCGATGCGCAGCGCGAAGCACTTCTTGCCCAGCAGGGCGTTGCCGCCGTAGCCGGATCCGTAGGACCAGATCTCGCGCGTCTCGGGGAAGTGGACGATGTACTTGTGGTCGGCGTCGCACGGCCAGGCCACGTCGGGCCGCCGGTTGCCCTCGGCGTCCACCAGCGGGTAGCCGACCGAGTGCAGGCAGGGCACGAACTCGCCGCCGGCGCCCAGCACGTCGAGGGGAGCCTGGCCCATGCGGGTCATGATCTTCATGCTCACGGCCACGTAGGCCGAGTCGGTGAGCTGCACGCCGATGTGCGCGATGGGCGAGCCCAGCGGGCCCATCGAGAAGGGCACGACGTAGAGGGTGCGGCCTCGCATCGCACCCGAGAACTTCTCGCCCACCTCGGCGCGCATGCCCTGCGGCTCGCGCCAGTTGTTCGTGGAGCCCGCGTCCGCCGGGTCTTCGGAGCAGATGAACGTGCGGTCCTCGACCCGGGCGACGTCACCGGGGTCGGACCGGGCCAGGAAGCTGTTCGGGCGCTTGGACTCGTCCAGGCGCGTGAAGGTCCCGCCGTCGACCAACAGCTGCGTCAGGCGCTCCCACTCCTCATCGGAGCCGTCGCACCAGTAGACATCGTCTGGCTGGAACACACCTGCCCAGTGCTCGACCCAGTCCTTCAATCTCTGGTTGGTGGTGGTTGCAGCCATGGTCCTCCGGTCGGCGATGTCTGGGGGCGGTCAATCGGAGGTCGCGTCGTCCCCTGGCGGGAAGCGTTCGGGGTCGAGCCCCGGAGTTCCCATGTCGACCTCCGAGCCCAATCGCAGGCGCGTGGCCCGGCCCTCGCCGTCGAGGTCGAAGATCACGCGCTGCCCCTGGCGGAGCAGCCTGAAGACCGAACCTTCGAGCGCATCCGGGGCGAGGTCCACCTCGCTCAGGTCGGTGTCTCGGACCACGATCCCGTCCCGTGAGCCCGGGTCGTATGCCTTGATCACACCTTGCACCGGTTCGACTCCCTCGTCGTTCGGCTCGCAATCGGGTTCTGTCACCGTATCGGACCGACCGGTAAGTAGCCCAAAGCGCATCCTTGACCACGGGGCGCACCCGGCTAGACGCGGCAAGGACGTCCCCAGGGGACGCCCTTCAGCCAAAACCGTCGCTATACCGACGCTACGGTCGGTAGTGACCCCGCCCGGTCAGTGGGCGAGCTTGGTGACCTTGCCCGACTTGATGCAGCCGGTGCAGGCCGATACCCGCTTGGGCGCGCCGTTGACGAGCGCGCGCACACGCTGGATGTTGGGGTTCCACCGGCGCTTGGTTCGCCGGTGCGAGTGGCTGACACTCATGCCCCACGACGGGTGCTTGCCGCACACTTCGCAAACGGCTGCCATCGGACGCGTCACCTCATGTCGGGCTCGGTAGGACCGAGTGACTTTACTGGCGTTTCGCCGCCTGTCACAACCCGCTCCCGGAGTCGGGCCACAGGGTGGACGCGACGCGTCACTTATCATCGACCCTCGTGACCGCCGTCGACCGCCTGGATGCCGCCCACCTGCGCGCGGTCGTGGAGTGCTACCGGGATGCGCTGGTGGCGCACCGTGAGCCCATCAACCGGCTCAACGTGTACCCGGTGCCCGACGGCGACACGGGGACCAACATGTCGCTCACCCTCGTTTCGGTGGGCAACGACCTCGCCGCCGCCGGCGACGACCTCGCCTCGGTGTGCACGGCCATCAGCCACGGGTCACTCATGGGGGCCCGGGGCAACTCGGGCGTGATCCTGTCCCAGATCCTGCGGGGCCTGGTGGGCGTGATCGGCGAGGCCGGCGGATGCGACGGCCCCACCCTGGTGGCCGCGCTGCGGGCCGCGTCCGACGCCGCCTACCAGGCGGTGATGCGCCCGGTCGAGGGCACGATCCTCACGGTGGTGCGGGCCGCGGCCGAGGCCACCGAGGCCGCGCCGCCCGGCACGCTGGCCGAGATGGTCGACGTGGCCCGGGCCGCGGCGGTCGACGCGCTGGAGCACACGCCCGAGCAGCTGCCGGTGCTGGCCGAGGCGGGCGTCGTCGACGCCGGCGGGACCGGCTTCGTGCTGCTGCTCGACGCCCTGGCCCACGTGGTCGACGGCCGCCCGGTGCCCGAGCCCCGGGTCGGGGAAGGGGCGGTCCGCTCGGACGCCCACCTCGTCCAGCACACCGCCGACGACGCTCACCACGACGGCGTCTCCGACCTGCGCTACGAGGTCATGTACTTCCTGGAGGCGCCGGACGACCTGATCCCCGCCTTCAAGGACGTGTGGTCCGGCATCGGCGACTCGATCGTGGTGGTGGGGGGCGACGGGCTGTGGAACTGCCACATCCACACCGACGACATCGGGGCCGCCATCGAGGCCGCGGTGGACGCCGGGCGCCCCCGCCAGATCCGGGTCACCGACCTGATGGAGCAGGTGACCGAGGAGCGGTGGGTGCGGGAGGCCACGGCCTCCGACATCGTCGAGCTGCCCCCGCACGCCAGCAAGCCGGTCACCACCGCGGTGGTGGCGGTGGCCGCGGGCGACGGCATCAAGCGCATCTTCTACAGCCTGGGCGTGCAGGGCATCGTGGCCGGGGGCCAGTCGATGAACCCCTCGACCGCCGACCTGCTGGCCGCCGTGGAGGCGGTGCCCGCCGAGCAGGTCGTCATCCTGCCCAACAACAAGAACATCATCCCGGTGGCCGAACAGGTCGACGCCCACAGCCAGCGGATAGTCCGGGTGGTGCCCACCCGGGGCATCGCCGAGGGCTTCGCCGCCCTGATGGGCTACGACCCCGAGGCGCCCGCCGACGAGAACGCCAAGGAGATGGCGTCGCTCTCGGCCAACGTGCTGGCCGGCGAGGTCACCCGGGCGGTGCGCGACTCGACCAGCGACGTGGGACCGATCGCCGAGGGCGACTACCTGGGCATCGCCCGGGACGGCATCAAGGTCGTGACCGACAGCCTGGCCGGTGCGGCCTGCGGGCTGCTGGACGCCCTGGTGGGCGACGAGCACGAGATCGTCACGGTCATCGAGGGCGAGGGGGCCAGCCCGGCCGACACCCGCCAGATCACCGAGTGGCTGACCGAGCACCGGCCCGAGGTGGCGGTCGAGGTCCACCACGGCGGCCAGCCCCTCTACCCGTATCTGTTCGGCGTCGAATAGGCGTGACCGACGGGCCGATCACCCTCGGCGAGCTGTCCTCGTGGCCGGTGACCCGGCTCAAGGGGGTCGGTGACCGCAAGGCCGAGGGGCTGGCGGCCGTCGGGGTCGAGAACCTGGCCGACCTCCTCACCTACTACCCCCGGCGGTACGTGGACCGCACCAACGAGTGCCGAGTGCGGGACCTGGAGGTGGGGGAGGAGGCGCTGGTCCTGGTGACCGTCGACCGGGTGGCCGCCCGCCGCACCAAGGGACGGCCGCCCCGGACCCTGGTGACGGCCGAGGTGAGCGACGACACCGGCCGGCTGCGGGTCACGTTCTTCAACCAGGCGTGGCGGGAGCGCCAGCTCAGCCCGGGGACGCCCGTCGCGCTGTTCGGCAAGGTCGACATGTACGGCGGCCGCCGCCAGATGACCAACCCGGTGGTCGACCTGATCGGCCGCCGCACCGGTCGGATCGTGCCCATCTACCCCCAGTCGGAGAAGGCCGGGCTCTCGACCTGGGAGATCGGGGCCTGGGTGGAGGAGGCACTGCGCCGCTCGCAGCCCCGCGGCCTGGCCGACCCCGTGCCGGAGTGGGTGCTCGACCGCTACGACCTGGTGCGCCGGGGCGAGGCGATCGCCGGGATCCACGCTCCCGAGTCCATGGCCCACAAGGAGGTGGCGCGGAAGCGGCTGGTGCTGGACGAGCTGCTGCGGGTGCAGCTGGCGCTGGTCCAGCGCAAGCGCCATGTCGAGCGCACCACTCGGGGGATCACGCAGGTCACCGAGGGCCCGCTGCTCGACGCCTTCGTGTCCCGGCTGCCGTTCACGTTGACCGACGACCAGCAGGCGGCCATCGCCGAGATCGCCGCCGACCTGGCCGCGCCCCACCCCATGCACCGGCTGCTGCAGGGGGACGTGGGCGCCGGCAAGACCGTGGTGGCCGTATGGACGCTCCTGGCCGCGGTGGAGGGCGGCCACCAGGGTGCCTTCATGGCTCCCACCGAGGTCCTGGCCGAGCAGCACGCGGCCGGCATCCGGGCGCTGCTGGACGGCGTCGAGGTGCCGGACTCGGGCACGTCGCTGTTCGGCGCCCGGCCGGTGCGGGTCGAGCTGCTCACCAACCGGGTGGGCGCGGCCGACCGGCGCCGCATCCTCGCCGGCCTGGCCGCCGGCGAGGTGGACGTCGCCATCGGCACCCACGCGCTGATCCAGGAGGGCGTCGACTTCGCCTCGCTCGGGGCGGCGGTGATCGACGAGCAGCACCGCTTCGGCGTCGAGCAGCGCGCCGCCCTGCGGGACAAGGCGGGCGGCGGTCCGGTCCCCGACGTGCTGGTCATGACGGCGACGCCCATCCCCCGCACCGCGGCCATGACCGTGTACGGCGACCTGGACGTCACCGTCATCCGCTCCCGGCCCGCGGGGCGCCAGCCCATCGTGACCACATGGGCCCGGACCGAGGAGGACGAGGCCGAGACGTGGGCCGCGGTGCGCCGCGAGGTGGCGGCCGGGCGCCAGGCCTACGTGGTGACGCCGCTGATCGAGGAGTCCGACAAGCTGGAGGTCCGCTCGGCCGAGGACACCTTCGCCCGGTTGGAGGCAGATGAGCTGAAGGGCCTGCGCCTCGGCCTGCTGCACGGGCGCATGGGGTCGGCCGACAAGGAGGCCACCATGCACCAGTTCCGGGAGGGGCGCCTCGACGTGCTGGTGGCCACCACGGTGATCGAGGTCGGCGTGGACGTCCCCAACGCCACGGTGATGGTCGTGCTCGACGCCGACCGCTTCGGCATCGCCCAGCTGCACCAGCTCCGCGGCCGGGTGGGCCGGGGCAGCGAGCGCTCGTGGTGCTACCTCGTCAGCCAATCCGACACCCCCGAGGCCGAGGCCCGGCTCGACGCCCTGGTCCAGACCACCGACGGCTTCGCCCTGGCCGAGGTCGACCTCGACCTGCGAGGCGAGGGCACCATCATGGGCGAGCGCCAGAAGGGCCGCAGCGACCTCAAGCTCGCCTCCCTCCGCCGCGACCGCGACTGGGTCTCCCACGCCCGCGAGGTGGCCTTCGCCATCGTCGACGACAACGGCGGCCTCGAAGCCCACCCCGCCCTCGCCGACGAGGTCGCCCTGTTCCTCGACGAGGACGACCAGGAGTTCCTGCTCAAGGGCTGACCCGGGTCGTCGTCACTGGAGTGGACAAGCCGGTCGGCGCGGAGTTCGTCGGCCACGCGAGACTGCGCTCCGTGGCTCGCGTCCTCTCGAGATCCAACCCATGGTGAACAAGGCAGGAGATTCGTCGGACGCCGGTGGTCGTCGCGACGTCGCCGAGGCTGTGGCCGGAAGTGTCGGCGTCGCCGACAGCGTCGCCGTGGCCGGCAGTGGATCGACTACCGGCAGCGTCGCCGTGGCGGGCAGCGTCTCCACGGCCGGGAGCGTCGCTGTCGCTCTGAGCGCCGCGACTGCGGGGAGCGTGGCGGTCGCGGGCAGCGTTGCCACTGCCGGGAGCGTGGCCGTCGCGGGCAGCGCGGCGACGGCTGGGAGCGTGGCGGTTGCCGGCAGCGCGGGCACCGCCGGGAGCATCGGCGTCATCGGCAGCTTGCTC
>DASRJN010000164.1:0-2501 GCA_035649455.1 Acidimicrobiales bacterium | reverse complement strand
CCTCCTGGGGCCGGGCCGAGACGACCGGCTCGGCCCCCAGCGCTCGCAGCCGGTCCAGGTCGGCGTCGTCGGGGCCATAGCCCGGCGGGCAGGCCAGCCGGACCTTCATGCCCAGCATGGTGGCGCCGAGCGCCAGCGAGCGGGCCACGTTGTTGAAGTCGCCCACCCAGGCCACGGTGGCGCCCGACAGGTCGCCGAGGCTGTGGCGCATGGTGAGCAGGTCCGCCAGGGCCTGGCACGGGTGGCCCCGGTCGGAGAGCAGGTTGACCACCGGCACGGTAGCGGCCGCCGCCAGCTCCTCCAGCAGGGCGTGATCGTAGACCCGGCCGCCGAGGGCGGCGTGGTAGCCGGACAGGACCCGGGCGATGTCGCCGATCGGCTCCCGCTGGCCCGCGCCCACCTCGTCCTGGCGGAAGGAGATGGGATGGCCGCCCAGCTGGACCACGGCCACCTCGCACGAGTGGCGGGTGCGCAGCGAGGGCTTCTCGAAGTAGAGGCCGACCGTGCGGCCCGCCAGCGGCGGGACCACGGGCGGCGGCTCGGCCGCCCGGCGCAGGACCTCGTCCAGCTCCGCGGGGCTGAGGTCGTCGATCTCCAGCAGGTGGCGGACGGTCACGAGGTCAGGACCCCGGCGATGAGGGCGACGGCCTCGTCGATCTCGGCGTCGCTGATGAGCAGGGACGGGGCCAGGCGCAGAGCCGTGGGGGTCACGGCGTTGGCCACCAGGCCGGCGTCGAGCAGGGCCGCGTTCACGGTGCGGGCATCGTGGCCGTCGAGCTCGACGGCCAGGAGCAGGCCCTGGCCCCGCACGCTCGCCACTCCCGGCACGGCGGACAGGCGCTCGGTGAGGCGGGCGCCGGCGCGGGCAGCCAGCGCGGGGACGTCCTCGGCCTCCATGGTGGCCAGCACGGCCCGGGCCGCGGCGGTGGCCAGGGGCTGGCCCCCGAAGGTGGTGGCGTGGTCGCCGGGCTCGAACACGGACGCCACGTCGCCCCGGGCCCAGCACGCCCCGATGGGGACGCCGTTGCCCAAGGCCTTGGCCATGGTGATCACGTCGGGCTGCACGCCCAGGTGCTGGAAGCCGAACCAGCGGCCCGTCCGCCCCAGTCCGGTCTGGACCTCGTCCACCATGAACAGCACGCCCCGCTCGTCGCACAGGCGCCGCACGCCGGCGAAGTACTCGGCGGTCGCAGGATTGACGCCGCCCTCGCCCTGGACCGGCTCGAGGAGGACCGCGGCCACCGACGGGTCCAGAGCCGCCTCCAGGGCGCCGACGTCGTTCCACTCGACGTGGCGGAAGCCCTCGGGCAGGGGCTGGAACGGCTCGTGCTTGGCGGGCTGGCCGGTGGCGTGCAGGGTGGCCAGGGTGCGCCCGTGGAAGCTGCCGTAGGCCGACACCACGACGTGCCGTCCCCGGCCGCCGAACCGGCGGGCCAGCTTGATTGCGCACTCGTTGGCCTCGGCCCCCGAGTTGCAGAAGAACACCCGGCCGCCCGCGGGCGTGCCGTCGCCCACCAGCCGGTCCAGCGTGCGGGCCACCTCGGGCCCGACCTCGGTGCCGAACAGGTTGGACACGTGCAGCAGCGTGGACGCCTGGGCGGTGAGCGCCGCCGCCACCGCGGGGTGCGCGTGGCCCAGCGATGTGACGGCCAGGCCCGACAGGCAGTCGAGGTAGCGCTCGCCGTCGGTGTCGTAGAGGTACGAGCCCTCGCCCCGCACGAAGGTCACGGGCGGAGGTGGGTACGTAGCCATGAGCGGGCTGTCCGTCATGGCCGGGACCGTGGTCATGGGGCCTCCCCCGCGGTGATCATGGTGCCGACGCCGGCGTCGCTGAACAGCTCGAGCAGGATGACGTGGGGCACGCGGCCGTCGAGCAGGTGGGCCGAGCCCACGCCGTGCTCCACCGCATGGAGCGCGGCGGCGATCTTGGGGATCATCCCGCCCGACAGGCGCCCGTCGGCGATCATGGCCGCCAGCTCGCGCGCCGTGGTGCGGCTGATCAGCGAAGCGGGGTCGTCCACGTCGGCCAGCAGGCCGGCCACGTCGGTGAGGAACACGGCCTTCTCCGCAGCCAGCGCCTCGGCCAGAGCACCCGCCACGGTGTCGGCGTTGATGTTGTACGCCTGCCCGCTCGGATCGGACCCGATGGTCGACACCACCGGGATCAGCTCCTCGGCCAGCAGCCGGTGCAGGATCGTGGGGTTGACCGAGGCGACGTCGCCCACGTAGCCCAGCTCGGGGTTGCGGGCCCCGGCGAGGATCAGCCCGGCGTCCTCGCCCGACAGCCCCACCGCCAGCGGCCCGTGCACGTTGATGGCGGAGACGATGTCCCGGTTGACCTTGCCCACCAGCACCATGCGGGCGATGTCGACCGTCTCGGCGTCGGTGACCCGCAGCCCGTCGCGGAACTCGGGCTCCTTGCCCAGCCGGGCCATGAGCGCGCTGATCTGGGGACCGCCGCCGTGGACCACCACCGGCCGCAGCCCGACGGCCCGCAGCAG
>DASRJN010000163.1:0-14091 GCA_035649455.1 Acidimicrobiales bacterium | reverse complement strand
CTGGGCCGGTTCGCCGACGACGCCCTGGCCGGCGCGGGCGTGGACCACCTCACTCGCATCGCCGTGGCCTACACGCTGGCCGCGCTGGCCTGCAACGGGCTCGACCTGGTCGTCGTGTGGCGCTCGGCGCATGTGTCCTGGCGGGCCGGCAACCGGCTGCGGGAGCGGCTGGCGGCCCACGCCCTGCGGCTCGAGCAGGCTTGGCATGGCCGCCACAGCCCGGGTCAGCTCATCGAGCGCATCGACGGCGACGTCGAGGCCATGGGCCGCTTCTTCGCCGGCATCGCCGTGCACCTGGTCGGCAACTTCATCCTGGTGCTGGGGATGGTGGTGGTGGCCGCCATCATCGACCCGATCACCGGCCTCGTGCTGGCCGTGACCGCCGTCGCCGGCACCACCGTGATGATCAGGCTGCGGATGTCGGCGGTGGCCGCGCGGGAGGCCGAGCGCGAGATCAACGCCCAGCTGTACGGGGACCTGGAGGAGCGGCTCGGCGGGCTGGAGGACATCCGCGCCAACGGGGGCGGCGAATACGCGGTCCACCGCCTGCACGGCCACAGCGCCCGCTGGTGGCAGGCCGCCCGCTTCGCCAGCCTGCGGGGCGACGGCGCCCACGCCATGGCCGCCCTGGTCTTCGGGCTGGGCACCGCGGGCACGCTGGTGACCGGCATCCTGCTGCAGCAGCGGGGCCTGATCACCGTCGGCGCCGTGCTGACGCTCTACCGCTACGCCGACATGCTGCGGATGCCGCTGGAGCGCATCGCCGAGCAGCTCAAGGAGTTCCAGAAGGCCATGGCCGGGGCCCGCCGGGCCTCCACCATGCTGGCCACCGAGCCCGCCATCGCCGACGGGCCGCTCGACGGCTCGGCCTTGGCCCCGGGCGCCCTCGCGGTCGACTTCGAGGCCGTGAGCTTCAGCTACGACGACCGCACCCACGCGCTGCGGGACGTCGACCTCCACCTGGCCGCGGGCACGCACCTGGGCGTGGTGGGCCGCACCGGCAGCGGCAAGACCACGCTGGGCCGGCTGCTGGCCCGCTTCCGCGACGCGGGCGACGGCTCAGTGCGCATCGGCGGCGTGGACGTGCGCGACCTCACGGTGGCCGCGCTGCGCAGCCGGGTGGCGGTGGTCACCCAGGACGTCGAGCTGTTCCGGGCCTCGGTGCGCGACAACCTCACCCTGTTCGGCGCCCGCGAGGCGAGCGACGCCGAGCTGGCCGACCTGCTCGACCGCATGAGCCTGGGCGGCTGGTTCGCGTCCCTGCCGGATGGGCTCGACACCCGCCTCGGCGGCGAGCACGGCCTGTCGGCGGGCGAGGGCCAGCTGCTGGCGTTCGCCCGCGCCCTGCTGGCCGATCCCGCGGTCGTGGTGCTGGACGAGGCGTCCAGCCGGCTGGACCCGCTCACCGAGGAGCGCATCGGCGACGCCACGCAGGCGCTGCTGGCGGGCCGCACCGCGCTGGTCATCGCCCACCGGCTGGACACGCTGGCCCGCGTGGACGAGATCGCGGTGGTGGACGCCGGCCGCATCGCGGAGCACGGGCCCCGGGCCGAGCTGGTCCGGCGGCGCCACGGCCGCTACGCCCGCCTGGTCCGGGCGGCCCGCCTGGAGGACGAGCCCGAGGAGGCGACGGCATGAGCCCGGGCGCCACCATCCGCGTCGCCTTTCGTCTGGCCCGGCAGGAGCCGACCGCCTACCTGACCTGCCTGTTCGGCTTCGTGATGTTCTTCTCGGTGCCGTTGCTCGCCGGGGCCGCGGTCAAGGTGATCCTCGACTCCCTGGCGTCGGGCGCCAGCGCGCCCTGGGGCCTGCTGGCCGTGCTCGTGGGCCTCGAGGCGGCCCGCTGGTCGCTGCTGGTGGTCGTGGCGGTCCAATGGCACGGCTGCTGGGTGGGCTGGCACACCGTGCCCCGGGTCAACCTGCTCCGGTCGCTGGTGTCGGACCCGGGGCCGGCCACCGGTCGGCTGCCGGGCGCTCCCGGCGAGGCCGTCAGCCGCTTCCGCGACGACGTCCAGGACCTGAGCATGGTGCTCGACGTCGTCATCGACCTGAGCGCCTCGGTGCTGGCCGGGGCGGTGGCGTTGTGGGTCCTGCTCACCATCGACGCCCAGGTGGCGGTGGCGGTGCTGGTCCCGGTGGTGATCGCCACGGTGGGCTGCATCTGGCTGGGCCCCCGCCTGCGGGTGTGGCGGCGGGACGCCCGCGAGGCCACCGGGCGGGTCACCGGCTTCATCGGCGACGTGTTCGGCGCGGTGCTGGCCGTGCAGGCCGGCGGGGCCGAGCCGGCGGTGGGCCGGAGCTTCGGCCAGCTGAACGCGGCGCGGGCCCGGGTCAGCCTGCGTGACCAGGTCGGGTCCGAGGTGGTGCGCTCGCTGGGCTACGGCACCGGTGAGGTGGCCGCGGGCGTGGCGCTGCTGGTGGTGGCGTCGTCCTTCGCAGGCGGCGAGCTGAGCGTCGGCGACCTGGGCCTGTTCGCCGCCTACGCCTCGCTGATCGCCGACCTGCCCAAGTGGGTGGGCCGCTACCTCGTCTACCTCCGCCAGGCCGACGTGTCGGTCGACCGATTGGCGGCGCTCCTACCCGTGCCGGACCGGGCCGGCGTCACCGCCGCGACCCTCACCCACCTGCGCCACGGGCCGCCCGCGCTGGCGGTCCGGCACCGGACCGCGGCCGGCGACGAGCGGCTCGAGGAGCTGCGGGTCGAGGGCCTGACCGTGACCCACCCCGGCTCCGGCCGCGGCATCGAGGACGTCGACCTGGTAGTGCGGCGGGGCGAGCTGGTGGTGGTCACCGGCCCGGTCGGCGCGGGCAAGACCACGCTGGTGCGGGCCGTCCTGGGCCTCGTGGGCCGCGACGCGGGCACGATCGGCTGGAACGGCACGGCCGTCGACGACCCGTCCACCGTGCTGGTCCCGCCCCGGGCGGCCTACCTGCCCCAGGTGCCGCGGCTGTTCAGCGAGCCGCTGGCGGCCACGGTCCTCATGGGCGTCCCCGGAGACGATCTGGACGAGATGCTGTGGCTGACCTGCATGGACGAGGACCTGGCCCGCATGCCCGATGGCGTGGCCACGGTCATAGGCCCCAAGGGCCTGCGGCTGTCCGGCGGCCAGGTCCAGCGGGCGGGTGCGGCCCGGGCGCTGGTGCGGCGGCCCGAGCTGCTGGTGGTCGACGACCTGTCCAGCGCCCTGGACGCCGACACCGAGGCCCGGGTGTGGGACCGGGTGGCGGCGCGCGGCTTCGAGACCGCGCTGCTCGTCAGCCACCGGCCCCACGTGCTGGAGCGGGCGGACCGCGTCGTCGTGCTGGACGGCGGGCGGGTGGTGTCGGCTACACCGGGCTGAGCTCGACCGGAATGCCGTTGAGCACCGCGTTGCCCGACAGCGGGTCGAGCAGCTGCTCGTCGGCCAGCAGGTTGGAGTTCACGCCCGCGTAGCGGCGGGCCACGCCCAGTTCGACGCCGTCGAGGTCGTGGCCCCAGCCGTGCGGGATGCTCACCACCCCGGGGCGGATGTTCTCCGTGACCTCGACCGGGATCGTCACCTTGCCGGTGCGGGAGGCGACCTGGGCCTCGGCCCCGTCGGTCAGCCCCAGCCGGGCGGCGTCGTCGGGGTGGACGTGCACGGTGCAGCGGGGCCTGCCCTTCACCAGCACCTCGACGTTGTGCATCCACGAGTTGTTGGAGCGGAGGTCGCGCCGGCCCACCAGCGTCATCCCGGTGGTGGGGGCGTCGAGCGCGGCCCGCAGCCGGGCCACGTCGGCCACGATGGGCTCGGGCGCCAGCTCGACCATGCCCGAGGGCGTGCGCAGCACGTCGGGCAGCCGGGGCTCGAGGGGGCCGAGGTCCACCCCGTGGGGCTGGTCCAGCAGCACGTCCAGCGTCAGGCCACCGGGGGTGGCGCCGAAGCCGTCGCCATAGGGACCGGTCCGCAGCATCAGGTCGATCAGCCGCTCCGGCCCGGTGCGCTCACCCAGCAAGGCCATGATCTCCTCCGGGTCGCGCCCGGCGATGGGCCCGGTCTCGTCGGCCACCGCCGCGCCCACCAGCGACTGCACCACGAGGTCGTCCACGACCGCGGGATCGGCGCCTGCGCCCATGCCCTGGAACACCAGGGCGAGGCGGGCCATCACCTGCCACTCGTCGGGCTGGCCCTCCTCCAGCGGCAGGATCGGCGGGCTGTAGTTGGCTACGTTGCGCAGCGCCAACTGGAGCAGGGCCAGGTCGTAGTGGCCCTTCTGCAGGGCGGTGGGCACCGGCAGGATGACATCGGCGCGGCGGGTGGTCTCGTTGATGTAGGGGTCGACGGCCACGAAGAACTCGAGCGTGGCCAGGGCCGCGTCCAGCCGGCCGGCGTTGGGGGTCGACAGCACCGGGTTGCCGGCCACCGTCACCAGGGCGCGGATCTGGCCCTCGCCGGGCGTGTCGATCTCCTCGGCCAGGCACGCCACCGGCAGCTCGCCCAGGGTCTCGCCGAGCCCCCGCACCCGGCTGCGCCGCCGGTGCAGGGTCAGGCCCCGGCCGACCCGCGGCTTGCCCCGGGTGTTGGCGGCGCCCGCCGCGGCCTTGGCGAACATGGCGCCGCCCGGCCGGTCGAGGTTGCCGGTGAGGGCGTTGAGCACGTCGACCAGCCAGGAGGTGAGCGTGCCGTAGAGGGCGGTGGTGGTGCCGATGCGTCCGTACACGCAGGCGGTGGGGGCCGCCGCCAGGTCGTGCGCCAGTTGCCGGATGGTGGCGGCGTCGACGCCCGTGACCTCCTCGACCGCCTCGGGGGTGAACGGCTGGGCCGCGGCGATGGCCTCGTCGAGCCCGCTCAGGTACTCCCCCGCCGGGCCCGTGTCCACCAGGCCGTCGGCGGCCAGCACGTTGACCAGCGCCATGAGCAGGAACGGATCGGCGCCGGGGCGCACGGCCACGTGCTGGCTGGCGACCTGGGCGGTGCGGGACCGGCGCGGGTCGACCACCACCAGGGTGCCGCCGCGCTCCAGCAGCGCCTCGATCTTGCCGGGCCAGTCGGGCGCGGTGGCCAGGCTGCCGTTGGACTCGTACGGGTTGGCCCCCAGCATCAGCAGGAAGTCGGTGCGGTCGACGTCGGGCACCGGCACCGTCAGGCCGCCGCCGAACATGAGGCCGGCCGAGATCTCCTTGGGCCGCTGGTCGACGGTGCTGGCGGAGAACACGTTGGTGCTGCCCAGCGCCCGGATCAGCGGGCGGAGGTAGAGCATGCCCGCGAGGCTGTGGGCGTTCGGGTTGCCCACGTAGACCGCGGCGGCGTCGCGGCCATGGGCCTCCATGATGGGCAGCAGCCGGGCCTCGATCTCGGCGAAGGCCTCGTCCCAGGCCACCTCGACGAAGGCGCCGTCGCGCTTGACCATGGGCCGGCGCAGCCAGTCGGGATCCTCGTGCAGCTGCTTGAGGGTCGAGCCCTTGGGGCAGATGAAGCCGTGGCTGAACACGTCCGCCCGGTCGCCCCGGATGCGGGTGACGGTTTCGTCACCGTTCTGGCCGCGGAGGCCGATCTCCAACCCGCAGCCGGCCTCGCACAGGGGGCAGGTGCGGAAGGCGGTGCGCGTCGCAGCGGTGTCGGTCATGGCTCCATGCTCCCACGATCGTCCCGCGCCGGCCCTTTACCTGAGAGGTCAAGGCGGTAGTGCCGGCGGCACTAGCCTCGGTCGGGTGGTGGACGGTGGGCATGGGCCCTTCACCCTCACCCGTCCTCGCCTCGACCAGCGGCTGGCCAACGCGGTCCATCGCCGCCTCACCTCGGTAGTGGCCGGTGCGGGGTTCGGCAAGACGACGCTGCTCACCGCGTGGGCCGCGGGCACCACCTCCGCGTGGCACAGCCTGACCCCGAGCGATCGCACCCTGGGCGTGATCGTGCGGGCGGTGACCGATGCGCTGCGGGCCCGGGTGCCGGGCCTGCCCCCCGACCTGGTGGCCGCGGTGTCGGGGCCCCGGGGCCCGGACACCGGCACCGACGAGGCGGGGCGGGCCCAGGCCTACGCCGGGCGGATCTGCGAAGCGCTGGCCGAGCGCCAGGCCCGGGACCTGGTACTCGTGCTCGACGACGTCGAGGCCATCGACGGCGCGGCCGAGTCGACCGCGTTCGTCGCCGGTCTGTGCCGCCAGGCGCCCACCACGCTGCACGTCGTGCTGTCGTCGCGGCGCGACCCGCCGTTCCCCGTGGCCCGGCTGCGGGGACAGGGCTTGGTGCTCGACCTTTCGGCGAGCGACCTGGCCTTCACCCCCGAGGAGACCGCCCAGGTCGTGCGGTCGGCGCTGGGCGAGGAGGCCGGGCCCCAGGTGGGCGCCGGGCTGCACGAGCTCACCGGAGGCTGGCCGGCGGCGGTGCGGCTGGCGGCCGAGGCCCTGGCCCACGACCCCGCCGGCAACACCGACGCCGCGCTGGCCCGCCTGCGGCGCCCGGGCGGCGTGCTCCACGACTACCTGGGGGCCGAGGTGGTGGGGGCCGAGTCCGCCGAGACCCAGGACCTGCTGGCCCGCCTCGCCGTGCTCGACCGCTTCACCCCGGACCTGGCCGCGACGCTCGGGCCGGCGGCGTCGGCGGGTGCGCTGGCCGCACTGGTCCGGCGCGGCCTGATCGTGGACACGCCCGGGCCCGGCCAGCCCTGGCTCACCCTGAGCGCCCTGGTCCGGGGGGTGGTCAGCCCCGTGTCCTCCGAGGCCCGCGCCGAGACCCTGACCGCGGCGGCCCGCTGGTTCGAGGACCATGGCCAGGCGGCCGACGCCCTGCGCTGCCTCCTGTCGGCGGGCTCGGCCGGCGCCACCGCCCGGCTCGTCACCACCTGGGGCCCCGACCTGCTGCAGGGAGGCGAGACCGACGCGGTGCTCGACGCCATCGCCCAGGTCGAGGGCGAGCGTCCCCTGGTCGTTCACCGGCTGGAAGGCGACGCCCGCCAGCTGTCCGGCGACTGGGACGGGGCGCTGGTCTGCTACGACCGGGCCACGGGCGGCCGCGAGGCCCTGGAGCCCGGGCTGGCCTGGCACATGGGTCTGATCCACCACCTGCGCGGCGACCTGACCACCGCGCTCGCCATCTACGCCCGGGGCGACCTGGACACGGCGGGCGCCGATCCCACGGACGAGGCCCTGCTGGTGGCGTGGACGGCCACGGCCCACTGGCTGCGCGGCGACGGCGACCGCTGTCGCGAGCTGGCCGACGACGCCATGGACCGGGCTCGGCGGTCGCGGGACGACCGGGCGCTGGCCGCGGCCCACACCGTCCAGGCCCTGGTGGCGGCGCTGGAGGGCGATCGCCTGGCCAACGACGGCCACTACCTCCGGGCCCTCGACCACGCGGAGCGGGCCGGCGACCTGCTGCAGATCATCCGCATCCGCCTCAACCGCGGGTCGCGGCTCAACGAGGAGGGCTTCTACGCCGAGGCCATCGCCGAGCTGGACCTGGCCATCGGCCTGGCCGACCTGGGCGGCTACGCCGCGCTCAAGGGCATCGCGCTGGGCAACCGGGGCGAGGCCCACTGGCGGCTGGGCCGGTTCGAGCTGGCCATCGACGACCTCGACCGGGCGGTGGCCATCTTCCAGCGGCTGGGGTCGCTGATGGTGGCTTACCCGCTGGGTCTGGTGGGCGACGTCCACGCCGCCCGCGGCCGCACCGCCCTGGCCCGGGCCGCGTTCAGCGAGGCGGCCGACGTGGGGCGGCGCTCGAGCGACATGCAGAGCCTGGTCCCCGCGCTGTCGGGCCTGGCGCGCCTGCTCGCGGAGGACGACCCCGCGGCGGCCCGGGCCCTGGCCGACGAGGCGGTGGCGTGCGGACCGGTGCTCGGCCACGTCGACGCCCTGATCGCCCAGGCCCACTGCGCCCTGGTCGCCGGGGACACGGCGGACGCAGCCGCCATCACCGCCCGGGCCGAGGAGGTGGCGGGCGAGCGCCGCGACCGCGCCGCGCTGGCCGAGGTGGCGGAGCTGCGGGCCGCCACCGCCCCGACGCCGGCCGCGGGCGAGGCCGCGCTGGCCGAGGCGCTGGCCCTGTGGGACGACCTGGGCATCCCGCTGGGCCGGGGCCGCGTGCTGCTGGCCCAGGCCCGCCTGGGCGGCCCCGAGGCGCAGGCGCGGGCCCGGGCCGCGGGCAACCTGCTCCGCCCGCTGGGCGCCCGGCGGCTGGCCGCCGAGGCGGAGCGGCTGGCGAACGCGACCGAGGCGGCGGCCACTCCGGCGGCACCCGGGTCGCCCGCCTCGCCCGCGGTGGCCGTAGCGGTGCCCCCGCTGGCCATCCAGTGCCTGGGCGGGTTCGCGGTGCTGCGCGACGGCGAGCCGGTGACGGTCAGCGAGTGGAAGTCCCGCAAGGCGCGCGATCTGGTCAAGGTGTTGATCTCCCGGGAGGGCCGGCCGGTGCACCGCGGGATGCTGGTCGACCTGCTGTGGCCGGACGAGGATCCGGCCCGCACCGGCAGCCGGCTGTCGGTCACGCTGAGCACGGCCCGCGCCGTGCTGGATCCGGCCAAGGCGTTCCCGCCCAACTGGTACCTGGCCGCCGACTCGGACGCGGTGTGGCTCGACGTCGAGCACGCCGAGGTCGACGTCCTGCGCTTCACCGCCCTGGCCGCCCAGGCCACGGCCGAGCGCAAGGCCGGCGCCTCGGCGGCGGCGGTCGAGGCCCTGGCCGCGGCGGAGGCCGCGTACGTCGGCGACGCCTTCACCGAGGACCCCTACGAGGACTGGTCGGTGTCGATGCGCGAGCGGGCCCGGGCGACCTACATCTCGGTGGCCCGCACCCTGGCCGACGACACCGCCGCCGCGGGCGACACCGCCACCGCGGTGCGCTGCTACCTGCGGGTCCTCGAGCACGACCCCTACGACGAGCACGCCCACCTGGGCCTGGTCGCCACCCAGCTGGGCGCGGGCCAGCAGGGCGAGGCCCGGCGCTCGTACCGGGCGTACGGCCAGCGCATGGACGAGCTCGGCGTGGAGGCCGCGCCGTTCCCCAGTCTCGTTCAGGCCTGATTCGAGGTCCGTCCGAAGCTGAGCCGAAGGTCATCCGAAGGGGGGTCTGGCACTGTGCGCCCCATGGAGACGTTCGTGGTGCGTGCTTGGCGGCCGGCGGCCGACGAATGTCTCCCCAGTGACGCCGATGCCCTGCGGGGGGTCGTCGAGCACGTCGGGTCGGGCACGACCATGCCGTTCCGCGACGTCGACCAGCTCGTGGCCTTCATGTTGGGCGGAGGCGCCGACGACATGCCGGTCGAGGTGGAGGGTCGGGCACCCGACTGACCACAGCCGGCTCCGGTGGCGGGAGCCATCGTGCCGGAGTGTCGGGGAGCGGCCGACAAGCGGTGGGCCGGCCAAGCCCCGGGCGGGACACTCAGGCCGACGCGGGATGGGGGCGAGGTGAGCGATCACCCGCCCCTGTCTCGTAGCGAGCATCTGGCGCGCCCGCGCTCCCCTGCGGGCGCGCCAGCGGTCGGGGCTCAGGAGCGGCCGTACTCGTCCTCGTAGCGGACGATGTCGTCCTCGTCGAACTTCCCGAAGCCCAGCTCCAGGACCCGCACCGGGCTGGTCGCGTCCGGCGCGGAGGCCAGCCGGTGGCGGGCGCCGCAGGGGATGAACACCTGCTCGCCCGGCGCGGGCCGGACTTCGCGCCCGTCGACCTCGGCGATGCCGCCGGGGTCGAGGAAGGTCCACAGCTCCGAGCGATGGGTGTGGCTCTGCAGCGACAGCCGGTGGCCGGGGTCGACCGTGATCAGCTTCACCGTGCACGGCTCGTTGTGGACCAGGCGCCGGAAGCCGCCCCACGGCCGATCCTCGCGGTACTCCTCCGGCGCCTCGTTGAGCACATCTCGGCCGTCCCGCACCACGGCTCCTTCACTTCCTTCGGTTGCGTCCTGTCGATCGCTCATGTGGCCAGGAAGGTGTCCTTGACCGGGACCGGGCCGGGGTCGATGCCCTCCTGGGCCGCCAGGTGGAGCGAGACGAAGTCGCCCACCAGCGTGAGGTCGAACAGCTGGGCCAGTGGGCCCTCGCCGATGGCCCGGACCTCGATGACGTCGTGGGTGACCTCGGCCAGGAGGTCGCGCGCCAGGTCGAAGCGCCGGGCCTCCTGAGGGTGCTCCTCGTCGTGGCGCAGCTCGACCAGCGTGAAGACCTGGCGGGTCATGTCCCCGTGCTGGCCCCACCCCACGATCTCGTTGTGGCACAGCTCAGGGATGGTGCTGGTGAACGCGGGCGCCTTGGCGTTCTCGTTGACCTGCGCTTTCCAGCGCCGCGCCGCCACCGACCCGAGGGGTCCCGCGCCCAGGAACAGCGGGATGGTCCGCCCGATGGTGCGGGCGATGCGCTGGGCCGATTCGCCCGCCAGCAGGGCATCCCGGCGGACCTGGAGCTGCGTGACCCCGGCGTCGACCCAGCCGGACGCGCCGGGGAACAGGCCGATCTGCTCCAGCAGCAGGATCATCGGGACCGCGAGGGCCCCGAGGCCCAGGCGGGACATGGGGAAGTCCGGGAGCGGGACATGCGGCGCCTGCCAGCGAGGCGCCAGCGCCCCGAGCCGGCCGCCCCGGGCCACCACCACCATGCGGGCGCCGGCGGACGCCGCCGCCTGCGCCGCTTCGACCGTCTCCTCCGTATCGCCGGAGTACGACACCGCGAAGCACAAGGTGCCGGGCCCCACGAACGAAGGCGGGCCGTAGCCCCGGGCCACCACGAGCGGCAGGGGCACGAACGACCCGCCCACCGCGGCCAGCAGGTCGCCGGCCAGGGCGCCGACGCCCATGCCCAGCACCAGGACGTTGTCGACCTCGTCGGCCGCGGGCAGGCCCTCGATCCCGGCCGCGACCTGCGCTGCCTCCGCCACCTGCTCGGGGAAGCGGGCGGCGTGGCCGAACATGTCCAGGCTGTCGAGCACGTCGCTCGTGGCGGGGGACACGTCAGCCTTCGAAGGTGGGGGTGATGCCCTCTGCCTCGGCCTTGGCCAGCAGGCGCTCGTGCTCGGCGTCGTCGACGGTCTCGGCCTCGTCGATCAGCATGATCGGGATGTCCTCGCGGATGGCGTAGCGGCGCTTGAGCCGCGGGTTGTAGAGCGAGTCCTCGTCCTCGAAGTAGAGCAGCGGCCCCTTGTCCTCAGGACAGGCGAGGATCTCGAGGAGCTGGGTGTCCAGAGCCATGACGTCCACCTTTGCAGCTAGCCGATCAGCGCGCGCACCTCGGCGACGTGCGTGTCGCACGCCTCCCGGGTGGCGGCCTCGAGGTTGAGCCGCAGCAGCGGCTCGGTGTTGGAGGGGCGGAGGTTGAACCACCAGTCGCCGTTGTCGACGGTCAGCCCGTCGATGCGGTCCTGCTCCGCGTCGGGGAAGGCCGCGGCCACCCGCTCGATCACCGCGGCGGCGTCGTCCACCGTGGTGTTGATCTCGCCCGAGGCGGCGTAGCGGTCGAACGGCTTGCGCAGGGCGGACAGCGCCACCCCCGCCTTGGAGATCTGCTCCAGCACGACCAGGGCGGCGATGCTGCCGGAGTCGGCCCGGAAGTTGTCGCGGAAGTAGTAGTGGGCCGAGTGCTCGCCGCCGAACGCCGCCCTGGTCTCGGCCATGACCGCCTTGATGAACGAGTGGCCCACGCGGGTGCGCACCGGGTGGCCGCCGTTCTCGCGGATGACCTCGGGCACCGCGTGGGAGCAGATCAGGTTGTAGAGGATGGTGGCCCCCGGCTCCTTCTCCAGGATGCCCTTGGCCACGATCGCGGTCGTGGTGGAGCCCGAGAGCGGCTCGCCCTCGTCGTCCACCAGGAACACCCGGTCGGCGTCGCCGTCGAAGGCCAGGCCGACGTCCGCGCCGGTGGCCAGCACCCGGGCCTGGAGGTCACGCAGGTTCTCGGGCTGGATGGGGTCGGCCGGGTGGTTGGGGAAGGTGCCGTCCAGCTCGCCGTAGAGGATCTCCAGCTCGAAGGGCAGCGTGGCGAACACCTGGGGCACCACCAGCCCGCCCATGCCGTTGGCGGTGTCGGCCACCACCTTCAGCGGGGCCAGGGCGGACCTGTCCACGAAGCTGCGGACGTGCTGGGCGAACGCGCCCAGCAGGTCGGCCGTCTCGACCCGCCCGGGCGGGACCGGCGGCCGCTCGACGCCGTCCGCGGTCAGCCGGCGGATGTCGGCGAGGCCGGTGTCCTCGCCGATGGGACGGGCCCCGGCCAGGCACAGCTTGATGCCGTTGTACTGGGCCGGGTTGTGCGACGCCGTGAACATGGCGCCGGGTGCGTCGAGGTGGCCGGCGGCGAAGTACATGAGGTCGGTCGAGGCCAGGCCGAGGTCGACCACGTCGAGGCCCTGGCGCTGCACCCCGAGGGAGAACGCCGCGGCCAGCTCGACCCCGGAGGGCCGCATGTCCCGGGCCACCAGCACCCGCTCGGCCCCACCGTTGTCGACGGCGAAGCGGGCAAAGGCGGCTCCGATGCGCTCGGACAGGGCCGCGTCGAGCTGGGCGGGGACGGTCCCCCGTACGTCGTAGGCCTTGAAGATGGCACCGAGGGAAGCAAGATCCGCCATGCGGCCGTCCAACCTAGTGGACGGGGCCGGAGCCGCCGGGAACCGGCTCACCCCCTGGGGCCAGGGTGGGGGGCAGGTCGCCGTCCGCCTCGTAGGCGCCCTCGGCCGACCAGTGGCGGATGCGGAACAGGTCCGCCGCCTGGCGCAGGGCGTCGCGGGCGGCCCGCACCGTCGAGCGGGACGAGTTGGTCACCTCGACCGGCACCTCGGCTATGGACAGCTGGTGGCGTTCGGCCAGGTGGAGCAGCTCTACGTCGAAGGCGAACCCGTCCACCCGGCTGCGGGCGAACAGGAAGCGGGCCACGTCGGACCGGAACGCCTTGAGCCCGCTCTGGGTGTCCCGGTAGCTGCCGAGTAGGACGGCGTAGCCCAGCCAGTTGATGGCCCGGCTGCCGATCGCCCGCAGCCGCGACGGCGGGACCAGCGTCTCGGTGTCGGGATGGCGCCGGTCGCCGATCGACATGTCCCAACCGTCCTCGACCGCGGCCAGCACCCGCAGGAGCTGGTCCGGCCCGTAGGCCAGGTCGGCATCGGTGAACGCCACGGTCCTGCCGCGTGCCGCGAGCACCCCGGCCCGCACGGCCGCACCCTTGCCCCGGTTCACGGGCTGGACCACCACCTGGTCCGCTCCCGCGGCGAGGGCGGCGTCCGCGGTGGCGTCGTGCGATCCGTCGTCCACGACCACGATCTCCAGCCCGCCCGCGACGGCTACCTCGGCCAGCCCGGCGGCCAGCTCGCGGACGGTCGTCCCGATGCGGTCGGCCTCGTCGTAGGCCGGCACGATCACGCTCAGGCGACGATCGCCCGGCGGCTCGGGCCGAGCCCAGCGGACCTTGCGGGCCGAGGTCATCTCCCCCAGCAGCACCCCGCGGTACCCGATCAACCGCACGGCCCCCGCGGCCAGCAGGGACACGATCTTGGCCTCGACCAGCGCCCGGGTCGACACGAAGCCGGTCCCCGTGTACAGCGCCCGCAGCACCACCACGTCGACCACGGCGGCGAGCCCGGCCACGCCCATGAAGCGGAGCGGGAAGTGCACCCAGCGCGAGTACGGGTCACTGCGGAAGGTGACGATCCGGTGCAACACGTACGACAGCACGCTGGCAACGGCGATGGCGGCCAGGTCGGCGACCACCAGGATCCACCCGAAGTGCTGGCGGAACACCACCAGCAAGCCGACGTCCACCAGCGTCGGCACCAGAGCCACCAGCGCCAACCGGCGCAGGCGGCCGGTCACGAATCGGGCCGGGCTCGCTCCGCCCCTCCGGCCCCCCCGTCGGACTCCCCGCCCTCGGGCCCAGCCCCCGCGTTCGACTCCCGCTCGGCCAGGGTGGCCGCGGCCTCCGGCTCCGACTCAACCGGCTCAGACGCGGACTCCGCCTCGGCTGCAGGCCCAGCCGACTCCGCCTCGACCGCGGGCTCGGACCCGGTCGCGGGCTCGGCCGACTCCGCCTCGGCTGCAGGCTCAGCCGACTCCGCCTCGGCTCCGGGCTCGGACTCGGTCGCGGGCTCAACAGGCTCAGCCGCGGACACGGCACCTGCCGCGGACTCCGGAGCGGCCGCGTACCCCGGCTCGGCCTCAACT
>DASRJN010000162.1:0-5167 GCA_035649455.1 Acidimicrobiales bacterium | reverse complement strand
ACCCCGCCGCCCTACGCCCCGGAGCTGGAGCGGGCGTGGCTGCCAGGGCGCGACGAGATCGCCGCCGCCGTCCGGCGCCTCGTAGCCGCGTAGTCAGCAGCCCAGCGCCCGGGCGATGACGAGGTGCTGGATCTCGTTGGTCCCCTCGCCGATCTCCAGCACCTTCGAGTCGCAGTAGAAGCGGGCCACCGGCGTCTCCAGCATGTAACCGACGCCGCCGTGGATCTGCACCGCCTCCGACGCCGCCCAGGTGGCAACCCGGCTGGCCTTGAGCTTGGCCATGGCCGCCTCCTTCTGGAACGGCTGGCCGGTGTCGCGCAGGTAGGCGGCGCGGTAGGTGAGCCAGCGGGCGGCCTCCAGCTCGGTGGCGATGTCGGCGAGCTTGAACTGCACGGCCTGGAACTTGGAGATGGGCTGGCCGAACTGGACCCGCTGGCGGGCGTAGTCGGTGGCCAGGCCGAGCACGGCCTGGGTCAGGCTCAGCGAGAGGGCGGCGATCGAGATGCGGCCCATCTCCAGCGTCCGCAGGAACTGGCCGAGCCCCATCTCGGGGTCGCCGACCAGGTGCTCCTCCGGCACCCACACGTCGTCGAAGTACAGCTCGCGGGTGTCGAGGCCCTTCCAGCCGATGCCCCGCACCTTCTGGCCCATGGTGAAGCCGGGCGTGTCCTTCTCGACGACGAAGCTGCCGTAGCGCGGCGCCCCACCGGAACCCGACGGGGTGCGGGCCAGCAAGGTCACGCCGAACGACATGTCGGTGCCGGCGTTGGAGATGAACGTCTTGCGCCCGTTGATCAGCCAGCCGCCGTCCTGGCGCTCAGCTTTCGTGCGAATGCCGCGGGCGTCGGAGCCGGCGTCGGGCTCGGTCAGCCCGAACGCGCCCAGTGCCCGCCCCTCGGCCAGCGGCCGCAACCAGCGGTCGCGCTGGTCGTCACTGCCGAAGAGGAAGAGCGGGAGCGAGCCGATGGTGACGTGGGCCTGCCACGCGGCGGCCACCGACTGGTCGGCCAGGCCGATCTGCTCCATGGCGGCCACGAAGCCGACCGTCGACATGCCGATCCCGCCCCACGCCTCGGGGATCAACATGCCGAGCAGCCCCAGGGCGCCCATCTCCCGCAGCAGGTCGGTGGGGCAACGGCCCTCGTCCCAGGCCTGGGGCGCCCGGGCCGCGATCTCCTTCCGCGCGAAGTCGCGGCACAGTCCGACCAGCGCCTGCTCGGAGTCGGTCAGGGCGAAGTCCATCAGAGCAGGTGGGCCAGAAAGTCCGTCGACCACGAGGTCAGGTCGGCGGGGACGTGGTAGCTGGTCTCGTCGTTGATCGCCGGCCAGTGGCGGGCGATGTCCTCGATGGTCGGCTCGGGCGTGTCGTGGACGTAGCCGTCCGTGGCGGCGACGAAGATGCGGGCGAAGCGGCCGGCGCCCGCCGCGTAGATCTCGCCGCTGACGGGGCAGTCCTCGTGCGCCAGGTACGCGACCAGCGGGGCCACGAGGTCGGGCGACATCTGCGCCGCCATCTCCTCTGCGGCGCGGCCCGCCATCCGGGTCACGGCCGCCGGGGCGATCAGGTTGACCTTGATGCCGGGGCGGGCTCCCGCCAGCGTGAGGCTGCGGGTCAGCCCGATGACCCCGGCCTTGGCCGCGGCGTAGCAGGCGTTGTCGGGCAGGCCGAAGATCCCCGACGACGTGGTCATCACGATGCGGCCATAGCCCGCCTCCACCATGTGCGGCCAGGCGGCGCGGGTCGTGTGGAACGCTCCGGCGACGTGGACCGCGAGGTGGCTGGCCAGGTCGTCCGGGCCCACGTCGGGGAAGCGCGCCCAGCGCATGATGCCCGCGTTGTTGACCAGCACGTCGAGGCGCCCGAACCTCTCCATGGCCGCCGCCACCAGCGCCTGGGCGCCCGCCTCGGTGGCCACGTCGCTGGCATCGGCGATGGCCTCGCCACCCGCGTCGACGATCTCGGCCACGGCCTCGGCCGCCGGGGCCGCGTCGGCGCCCACGCCCTCGATCGAGCCGCCCAGGTCGTTCACCACCACGCGGGCGCCGCGCTCGGCCAGCAGCCGCGCGTAGGCGCGCCCGATCCCCCGCCCCGCGCCCGTGACGACCGCGACGCGCCCGTCGAAGCGGTGCTCGGTCAGGCCGCCACCTGGACGTCGTAGCCCAGCAGCCGGCCCAGCGTCCCGCCGACCATGGCCCGGCGCTCGTCGTCGGGGACGCCGGCCATCTGGCGGGCGAGCAGCTCCTGGCTGCCGCCGAACGTGCCCTCGGCGTGGGGGTAGTCGTTGCCCCACACGATCGTCGACAGGCCGGTGATGTGGCGGCAGGCGACGGCGACCGGGTCGTCCTGGAACGACACGTGGAACTGGCGCTGCACGTACTCGCTCGGCATCAGCGGGAATGGCCACTTCTCGTTCAGCTTGAACAGCTGGGCCATGTCGGGCTGGTCGTGGTCGGGCCGGTCGTCGTCCCACACGCCGATCCACCAGTCGGCGTCCTGGCCGACGCCGGTGACCCAGCACTTGTCCATCGAGCCGACGAGGGACGACAGCCAGTGGGCGTTGAACTCGATGAGCGAGAAGTGCAGGCCGGGGAAGCGCTCGGGCACCCCGCCCCCGATCAGCTGGCAGATCAGCGTCTGCGGGACGACCGGTTGCATGACCGCCTGGGTGACCATCCGCTTGGCCGCCATCTTCTCGGTCATGGGCTGGTTGACCTGCCGGGCGTTCTCCATCATCACCCGCAGCGTCAGCGCCTCGGGGTCGTTCACCTTGATGCCGCCGGTCTGGGTGTGGACGAACACGCTCATCCCCGCGTCCTGGATCGCCGCCCACACCGGGTCGAGGTCGCTCGTGTAGTACGGCCTCGGCGCGGTGGCGGGCAGGAGCACGCCCCGGAACCCGCCGGCCGCCACCCGGTCGACCTCGGCGACGGCGTCGCCCACGTCGGTGAGAGGGATGGGCGCGGTGGGGGCCAGCCGGTGGAAATACGGGGTGAACCGCTCCATGACGTAGTCGTTGTAGACCCGGGCGTGCGCGATCGACATCTCGTGGTGGTCGGTGAACAGCCCGAACTGCGACAGGTTGGGGTGCAGGACCTGGGCGTCGACGCCGTCGGCGTCCATGTCCTCGAGGATGATCTCGGGATCGCCCTCGGGCGTGCGTCCCTTCGTCTGGCGGTAGCGGGACACCGTCCAGCCCTCGAACCCGGGGGTGTGGAGCTTACGGAAGACCGTGGCGCCGCCCTCGACGAGCGGCTCGATCTCGAACTCCTCCTCCCACACGGCGAGGTGGCGCAGGTGCTCGGGCAGTCGGGTCTTGAACAGGTCGATGGGCTCCAGTAGGTGGCCATCGGCCGAGACGATAAAGTCCTTCTCTGTCATCGGAAACGACCTTCTCAGCACTGGACGCGATACTTCGAACCCCGATGGGCAAGCTAGACCAACCGGTCGGTACACTGCAATGCTCGGGCCCATGACGCAGCGCTGGACGCGACGCCCGGACGGGTCGACCTGGGGCGACTGGGGCGACGACGACGAGCTCGGCCGGATCAACCTGGTCACCCGGGACAAGGTCCTGGAGGGCGTGCGCGAGGTGGAGGCCGGCATCAGCTTCTGCCTCAGCCTGCCCCTCGACTATCCGGGCGGCACCGCGCTCAACCAGCGACGCCACCCGCCGATGCTGGCGCCCACCGAGGACATGGAGGGCAACCCGGCCACCTTCTACAACGTCCACATGAGCGAGATGCCGGGCTTCGGCGACCCCAAGTACGTGGACGTCTGGGCCGATGACGTGGTCACCCTCTCGCTCCAGTACTCCACGCAGTGGGACTCGCTGGCGCACGTGGGGGCCGAGTTCGACGCCGACGGCGACGGCGTCGACGAGGCCGTCTACTACAACGGCTACCGCGCCGGGGTCGACCTGGTGGGGCCGCAAGAGGACGCGGGCGGCGACGGGGGCCGGCACCGCAGCTTCGCCCGCCACCTCGGGCTGGAGCACATGGCCTACCACGGGGTCCAGGGCCGGGGGGTGCTCGTGGACCTGGCCCACCACCTGGGCCACGATTGGCGGGGCGTCGACCTGCGCACCCTGCAGGAGGTCATGGACGCCGACGGCGTGGTGGTCGAACCGGGCGACATGCTCCTGCTGCACACCGGCTTCGCCACCGAGATCCTGGCCTGGAACCGCAACCCCGATCCCCGCAAGATCTTCACCACGTGCAGCTACCTCGATGCCCGCGACGAGGCGTTGCTGGCGTGGATCGCCGAGTCGCAGATCTCGGCCCTGGTGGCCGACAACTACGCGGTCGAGGGCCTGCTGGGCAAGGACCGCGACCCGAGCCGCCACTCGTTCCTGCCCATCCACCACCTGTGCCTGTTCAAGCTGGGGGTGCCGCTGGGCGAGCTGTGGTACCTGCACGAGCTGGCGACCTGGCTGCGCGAGCACGGCCGCAGCCGCTTCCTGCTCACGGCTCCACCGCTGCGCCTGCCCGGAGCGGTGGGCTCGCCGCTGACGCCGGTCGCGACCGTGTGAGCCGGAACGCCCGGTAGTCGGTGGCGGCCACCCGGGCGATCTCCTTGAACAGCTTGGGCCGGCCGCCGGAGTTGAGCAGGTAGCGCCGGGGCTTCCCCGGGATGTTGGTGCCGAAGTAGTAGCTGATCTCCCCGAACACCGCCGACGCCGCGCCCTCGTCCACCATCCGGGTCCAGCGCTCCTCGGCGTCCGAGCCCACCTCGATCGTGTCATAGCCGTGGTCGCGCAGGTACATGAGCGTGTCGGTCACGAAGTCGACCTGGTCGCCGTTGTAGCGCGGGTTGTTGCCGGCGGCGGCGTGCGGCCCGCCGGGGAAGAACAGGTTGGGGAACCTGGTGGTCTGGATCCCGAGGAAGGTGGACGGGCCGCCGGCCCAGTGGTCCGCCAGCGCCAGGCCGTCCCGCCCGTGGATCCCCATCCGCAGCAGCGCGCCGGTCCCGAAGTCGAAGCCCGTGGCCCACACGACGATGTCGAGCTCCTGCACGCCGTCGGCGGTCTCGATGCCGTCGGGCGTGAAGCGCAGGATCGGCGTCTGGTGGAGGTCGACCAGCGAGACGTTCGGGCGGTTGAAGGCTTCGTAGTAGCCGGTCACGAACGGCGGCCGCTTCTCGCCGAAGCGGTGGTCCTTGGGGATCAGC
>DASRJN010000161.1:0-9893 GCA_035649455.1 Acidimicrobiales bacterium | reverse complement strand
GCTGGCCAACCTGCTGGAGACCGGCTACCCGCCGGACCTGGCGGTCCCCGCCTACCTGGCCATGATCGACTACGTGCTGGGCAGCGTGTTCTTCCAGTCGGCGGGGGGCGAGCCCGAGCCACCCGGCCCCCTTCCCGACGGTGCACCAGCCCTCGAAGCCAACTGGACCGAGGTGGCCGGCGCCGAGAGCGAGAAGGTGTTCGCCTTCGGCTTGGAGATGTTCCTCACCGGGCTCGACCGGCACACGGGGCGATGAGGACAGGTGTGCTGTAATTAACGTGGAGGCCGACCCACCGGGGATCGGCGCCCTGGGCGAGCAGGAGCTCGGCGGTCGGGCGCTGGCCGCCGTGGATGTGCCGCCGGCGATCACGGCGCCGCCCGCTTCGATGTCGGCACCCGCGTCGAGCAGGGCGTCCAGCACCGCCACGTCGTTGCTGCCGGCCGCCCAGTGCGGCGGCGTCACCGGCAGCTACCAGGGCTGCCACCGTGGCAGGGCCCTCGGGGAGGTGGTGGCCGCGTTCACCCGGGGATCGTCGCCGGGGATCAGCATGGCCGCAGTCGGGCCGGTCGGGCGACGATCATCCGGGCCGGAGCCCACCAGTAGTCGTGCAGCGGGACGACGCTCTCGACGCGGTAGCCGGACGCCTCCAGCTCGGCGACCCAGGCGCCGATCGGCTGCTCCCAGGTGAGCCGGGGCCGCGTCGGGTCGAACTGGGCGACCAGGACCGGGACCAGGAAGCCGGGGCCGACCTCGCTGCCCTCCGGGTACTCGGCCAGGCCGCGGGGGTAGCGCTCGGCGGCGTAGGTCGCGTGGGCAGGGCTGCGGTCGGCGAAGGCGGGCACGTCGAACTCGGCTATGGCCAGCACTCCGACCCGCTCGGCCAGCGCCCCCAGGAGCTCGGGCCGGGTGCCGGGATCGACCGTGTGCAAGGCGAAGGTCGCCTGGGCCGCGTCGACCGGCGGCGCGGCCGGCACGGCGGCGAGGTAGCCGGCCAGCGTGGTGTCGTACGCCGCGACGGTGACGTCCCGCCCGGCGAGGCGCGCCACCGCGGCGGCCAGCAGGGCGGCCGACGGCTCGACCAGGTCGGCGCGGCGGCAGCTGTCCGGGACCACCGCGGCGGTGACACGCCCGTCGCCGCAGCCGACGTCGACCAGGGACCTCGGCCGGCGCTGAGCGTGGAGCGAGCGGAGAGCGGCGCTGGTGGCGGCGTACAGGCCCAGGTTGCCGCCACCGGAGATGAAGGCCTCGAACGCCCGCGGCTCCTCGTAGACCCCGCCACCGGGCGAGGCCGTGAGGTGGTCGGCCAGGAGAGCTCCGAGCACCGTGCCCGAGGCCCGGGCCTCCTCGGCGGCGTCGCCCGGGCGGCCGTCGGCCACCGCCAGCAGCGCCTCTGCCACGTCAGTTGTTCCACCGGCCACCCGACGAAGCTAGGGCCTGACTAGCTTGTCCCGCCGTGACGCTACGCATCGGGATCACGGGGGGCGGATCCACCGTCGACCGCATCATCGACCAGGCCGCCGAGGCCGAGAACGACGGGTTCACCAGCCTCTGGTACGGGGGCGGCGGCCGGGGCATGGACGTGCTCACGCTGTTGCCGCTGGTGGGCCGGGCGACGTCGCGCATCGAGCTCGGCACCGCCATCGTGCAGACCTACCCGCGCCACCCGATCCTCATGGCCCAGCAGGCCGCCACCGTGGCCCAGGCCATCGGCGACGGGCGGTTCACCCTCGGCGTCGGCGTGTCGCACCGCCCTGTCGTCGAATACAGCTACGGGCTGTCCTACGACACCAATGCGCGCCACCTGCGCGAGTACCTGACCGTGCTGGGCGCCCTGCTGGCGGAGGGTACGGTGCGGTTCGCGGGGGAGGAGTACCAGGCCGCGAGCGACCTCGGCGTCCCGGTCGACCCACCCGTACCGGTCCTCGTAGCCGCGCTGGCGGCGCGGTCGCTGCGCTCGGCCGGCGCGCTGGCGGCCGGGACCATCACCTGGATGGCCAACGCGGACGCCATCGAGAGCCTGATCGCCCCCGAGCTGCGGGATGCGGCGGCGGGCGCCGGACGGCCCGACCCCCGCATCGTGGCCGGCCTGCCGGTGGCGGTCACCGACGACGTCGACGGGGCCCGCGAGACGGCCGCGCGCACCTTCACCGTCTACGGCACGCTGCCGAACTACCAGCGGGTCCTCGCCGCCGGCGGCATCTCCTCGCCGGCCGAGGCCGCCATCGTCGGGCCCGAGGACAAGGTGGCCGCGGCCCTGGAGGATCTGGTGGCCGCGGGAGCCACCGACATCTGGGCCGCGCCGTTCCCCGTGGGCGACGACCGCGGCGAGTCCCGGCGGCGCACCCGGGCCCTGCTGCGTGAGCTCGGGGGCGCCTGAGCATCCGGGCGCCGGATGGAATAGAAACACGTCATGCCGGTCCTCGACGCCAGTCATGACTACGCCCATCCGGTCGAGGGGGACTCGGCGTGGAGCGAGTCCTACTACTTCAACGGGTACGACCCCGGCGCCGACGTCGGCCTGTTCACGCGCATCGGCGTGCGTCCCAACGAGGGCACCATCGACGTCGGCCTGTCCCTGTGGCTGCCCGGCGACCGCATCGCCCTCGTGCGCGGGGTGCGCGAGCAGCGGGTCATGACCGACGACGACCTCGACGTCGGCGGCGTGACCTACGAGCGGGTCGAGCCGATGCAGACCTGGCGGCTCACGGCCGACGCCGAGGCCGACGTCAGGGAGCTGGGCGCGTCGCCGCGGGAGAGCGGCCGGCCCGCCCGGCTGCGCATGGACCTCACCTTCGACGCCCTGACCCCGCCCATCGGCACCGACGGCCTCGCCCGCCGCGATCGCAGCGGCGCCGCGTCCGCGTCCACGGCCACCACGGTGGGCAAGGGCCACCTGGAGCAGGGCGGCCGCTGGTCCGGCCGCGTGAGCATCGAGGACTCCACCTGGGAGCTCGACCCCGCCGTGTCGCGGGGCAACCGCGACAAGTCGTGGGGGCCGCGCCGCTGGGGTGGGCCCCAGATGTGGCGCTGGTTCTCGATCAACATCGACGACGACACCCACTTCGGTGGCATCCGCATCGGCACCCCGGCCGGCGACCTGCACCGGGGCTGGGTGTGGCGCGACGGCGAAGCCACCTCGATCACCGACTGGGACGTCACCAGCGAGCTGGCCGGCGACGGTGTCACCCACCGGGTCAGCCACGTCAAGGCCACCGACAAGGCCGGGCGCGTCCACGAGCTGCGGGGCGACATCCTGCGGGTCTACGGCGTTCCCCACAAGACCGGCGAGCGCTACACGGTGGTCAACGAGGGCCTGGCCCGCTGGACCTACGAGGGCCGCACCGGCTACGGCATCAGCGAGTACCTCCACCAGTTGGACGGGGACGGCCTCCCGCTGGTGCCGATCGAGTAGGCCGTCTGGGGGCGTCCTAGAGCGTCACAGGGGGTCGGTACGATCCTCGGGTGACTCTGGCGGTGACCGTGGTGTGTCAGGACGGCGTGGTCGTGGCGGCAGACAGCCGCACGACGCTCGCGAACCACCGCATGCTGCGGGTCGGCAGTGACTTCACCCACAAGGTGTTCGAGTCGGGCCGGGTGGCGGTGGCCACCTACGGCGACGCCTTCGTGGCCGGGCGCAGCATTTCCAGCCACATGGCCGAGTTCGCGGTGGTCGAGGCGGGCAACTGCGATCACCCCGGTCCGGTGGCCGAGAAGCTGTCGGCGTTCTTCGGCGACCGCTACGACGCCCAGGCGGTCGACGACCCCGAGGACAACTCCCCGCCCCCGGTGGCCGCCCTCGGCTTCCTGGTCGGCGGGTACGACGCCGCCGGGGTGGGCGAGGCGTGGGAGGTGATCCTGCCCGACCGCATCATCGAGCCCATCGCCACCACGGCCGACGGCGGCGGCGCGGCCTGGCGCGGCCAGTCCGACGTGGTCACCCGGCTGATCCGCGGGTCCGACCTCGAGCTGCTCGAGCGGCTGGCCGATGCCCACCAGCTCGCCGCCGAGCTGCACCAGCTGACGCCGCTGCTCGACGCCTGCGGCTACCGCATCCCGTTCGACTCGATGAACCTGCAGGACGGCATCGACTTCGCGGTGCTGTGCATCCACACCACCATCGACGTCCAGCGGCTCACGCTGGGCCCGGTGGCCACCACCCCCGAGTTCTCGTGGCCCGGCGTGGGCGGCCCGGTCGAGATCGCCACCGTCACCGCCATGGGCGGGTTCGACTGGGTGCAGCGCACCACGCTGCGGGGCGAGCGGTCGACCCACAACCTGGCCGAGGGGCAGGTGTGAGGCGGCTCAGAAGCGCATGACCGCGGCGCCCGTGGGGGCTTCGTCGCGGGTCACGTAGGTGGAGCGCTTGCGGTTGCGGGCCGACATCCACACCCGGGACTGGCGATAGCGGCGCCACAGGTCGTCATCGATGGTGGGCCCGTCGTCAGCCGCGTCGCCGTCCACCGGGGTGAAACCCGTGGCTCGGATCTTCGTCGATGCGGCGGAAGCAGGTCCTGGGCGCGAGGCCATCGGCAACATCGTACCGCCCCGTGCGCTACATCTGGGGGTGTGGGGGAGGTGCACAAGCGCGTCACGGTGGCCGAGCTGGCGGCAGACGTCGGCGTGGCCGGGGCCAAGCTCGCGGCTGCCGCGGTCACCGGCTCGTCCGCCCTGTTCGCAGGGACCGTCCAGTCCGTGGCCGGTACCGGCAGCGAAGTGCTGCAGGCGGCGGCCCAGAGCCGGGGAGGGCGCTCGGCCTGGTTCTGGGCGCTGTTCGGCGCCATCGGGCTGTTCGCGGTGGGCGCGGCGCTGGCGGTCTGGCAGGGCCTCCACGAGCTGCTGCACCCCACTCGGGTCTCGTCCTTCGCCCTGGCCTACGGCGTGCTGGCCGTGGCGTTCGTGGTGGAGCTGGTGACGTTCGTGCGGGGAGTGCGATCCGGCCCCCGCCCGGACAACCTCCTCATGCGCCACGACCTGGCCATCTCCGATCCCCTGGAGCGGGCCTTGCCGGCCGACGCGGCCGCGCTGGCCGGCACGCTGGTGGCCGCGGTGGGCATCGCCCTGCACCAGGCCACGGGGTCGGTGGTGCCCGATGCCCTGGCCTCGATCGCGATCGGCGGGCTGCTGGCGGTCGTGGCCGGCTACCTGACCCGGGCCAACCACGAGTTCATGGCCGGCGAGCGGGTGTCCTACGCGGCCCGCCACCGCATCGGCGGCTACATCGCCGCCTACCCCGGCGTGACCCGAGTGTGCGACGTGAGCGTGACCTTCACCGGCCCGGACGTGGTGTGGGTGGTGGCCCGCGTCGAGGTGGAGGACGGCCTCAGCGGCCGGGACGTCGAAGCCCTGGTGGTGGGGGTGGAGCGCACGCTCGTGCAGCGCTCGGCCGCCATCGGCCGCGTCGACGTCGTCCCCGTCGGCCACAGCCGCCGCTCGGACGGGTAGGCGCTAGGTGAGGTAGCCGATGGCGCGGGCCTCGGCCTCCAGCTCGTCGCGGAACCGGGGGTGGGCGATGCCGATGAGCGCCCGGGCCCGCTGCGAGATGGACCGTCCCCGCATCTCGGCCACGCCGTACTCGGTGACCACCATGTCGACCGTGTTCTTGATGGTGGTGACCATCGAGCCGGGTGTCAGCACCCCGCGGATGCGGGACACGGCGCCGTGCGCCGCGGTGGAGGGCAGCACCACGAACCCCCGGCCGTGGGGCGAGTACATGGCGCCGCGGGCGAAGTCCGCCTGGCCGCCACTGGACGACCAGTAGCGACCGCCCACCGTCTCCGACGCGCACTGGCCCACCAGGTCGACCTCGGTGGTGGCGTTGATCGAGATGAACGTGTCCTCCTGGGAGATGACCCGCGGGTCGTTGACGTAGTCGACGGGCAGCATCTCGATGGCCGGGTTCTGGTCCAGGAAGCCGTACAGGGCGTCGGTGCCCAGCGCGAAGGTGCCCACGATCTTGCCGGTGCGCAGCCGCTTGTGGGTGCCGGTGACGACGCCCCGCTCGACCAGGTCGATCAGGCCGTCGGACAGCAGCTCGGTGTGGATGCCCAGGTCGCGGTGGCCGTGGAGCCGTTCGAGCAGGGCGTTGGGGATGGCGCCGATGCCGGCCTGGATGGTGGCGCCGTCGGGCACCCGCTCGGCGACGTAGGCGGCGATGGCGTGCTCGACCTCGCCCGGGACCGCGGGCTTGACCTCGACCAGCGGGCGGTCGACCAGGGTCCAGCCCGCCACCTGGCTGGCGTGGACCTGGTTGCGGCCGAAGGTGCGGGGCATCTGCTCGTTGACCTCGAGGAAGAACGGCACCCGCCCGATGAACGGCGCGACGTAGTCGCAGTTGGTGCCGAGCGAGAAGTAGCCGTGGCGGTCGGGCGGGGCCGCGGCCGCCGCCACCAGCGAGCACTTGGTGGTCTCCCGCAGCAGCCGGGGCACCTCGGAGAAGTTGTTGGGCACCAGCTCGCAGCCACCCTCGTGGAACGCCTCCCGGGTCGCGTGCGAGAGGAAGTACGACACGTGCAGCAGGTGCTCGCGCCGGTCGCCGTGCAGGTAGGGCCGGTCGTGCAGCGCGTGCATCTGGTGGATGCGCACACCCTTGAAGCGCTTGGCCTCGGCTTCCAGGGCGTCGATCACGGTCACCGGCTCGCCATTGGCCAGCGGCACGATGATGTCCGCCCCGTCGCTGACGTGGTCGAGCACGGCATCGGCAGGTCCGGCCGCCGGAGCGGTCATCATGGGCACTGGTGTACCAGGCATGAAGCCCGGACGCCGTGGGTACCGGTTGATCCATGAAGTTCAAGACCGGACTGGTATTGGGGCTGGCGGCGGGCTACTGGTTCGCCAGCCAGTCGAATGAGCAGCGCAAGGCGCAGCTCGACCAGTTGGTGGCCCGTGTTCGGGAAGATCCCCGGGTGCAGCGGGTCAGCGACGCCGTCGAGCACCGCGTCCGGGACGTCACCGACCGCACCAGCGAGACGGTGGCCGACAAGCTCGAGCCGGAGGGCGCCACGGCCTCGTCGAACGCCTCCGCGTCGAGCAAGCCCGGCAACCGGAGCGCCTGACGCGCCACGAACGAACTAGGGGTGGACCGTCAAAGGTGACGAGTCCGCCCCTCGTTCGCGTGCTCACGCCCGGGGTCGCATCCGCCGTTCGGTGACCTAGCGTTTTCGGGCAGAGACGCATGGACAACGTTGCCGACGCCGAGCTAGACGCCGAGCTGGCGGCGCCCGCTGGGCGCTGGGAGAGCCTGCGGCCGCGGCTCGTCGCCGCCGGACGCCGGGTCGTGGTCGCCTCCCGCAGCGTCTGGGCCGTCCGGGCCCGGGTGGTGCTGTTCGCCCTGGCCGGCACGGTCCTCGCGCTGGCGCTGGTGGGCCACGTCCCCGCCAAGGTCGGCCCGTTCGAGACCACGATCGCGGCGCGCCCCTCGCTGTCGGGCCACACGCTGATCCGCCTGGCGCCGCTCGGGTCGATCGACCTCGACACCCACGACGCCCCGGTCACGCTGGAGGCCCGTGTCGACGAGATCAGCGTGGCGGACGCCGAGCGCATCGCCGACAACCCGCGGGCGATCGAGCGCCTGGGCGACGAGGCGACCGACGAGGTGCGCTCCGCGCTGATCGGGCTGGCGCTGCGCTGCCTCCTGGTGGGCGTGGTGGGCGGCGTCATCGGGGGACTGATCGCCCTGACCGACTGGCGCGGGGCGCTGTCGGGCCTGCTGGTGGCGGTGCTGCTGGTCGGGGCCCTCGGGGGTGGGGCCGCGCTCACCTTCAACGCCAACGCGGTCTCCGAGCCCCGCTACAGCGGCCTGCTCACCCGGGCACCGGCGGCGGTGGGTGACGTCGAGGCCGTGCTCGAGCGCTTCGGTCATTACCGGGCCCAGCTCGGCGACCTCGTCGACAACGTCGCCACCCTGTACCTGGCGGGCGAGCAGCTCCCCACCTTCGAGCCCGGCCGGACGATCCGGGTGCTGCATGTGAGCGACATCCACCTGAACCCCGGGGCCTTCGACCTGATGCGCCGGCTGATCGACCAGTTCGCGGTGGACGCCGTGGCCGACACCGGCGACATCACCGACTGGGGCACCGACCCCGAGACCGCGCTGGTGAACCAGATCGGCACCCTCGACGTGCCGTACGTGTTCGTGCGGGGCAACCACGACTCCCGCAGCACCCAGCAGGCGGTGGCGGACAATCCCAACGCCGTGGTGCTCGACGGGGACGGCGCGGAGGTGGCCGGCCTGCACTTCTGGGGCATCGGCGATCCCCGCTACACGCCGGACAAGAGCGAGGCCGTCGGGGGCGGCTCGGAGCAGGAGCGGGCCCGGGCCTTCGCCCCGATCGTGAGCGCCCGGATGCAGGCCGACGAGCCGCCGGACGTGGACGTGGCCATGGTGCACGACGAGCGCATGGCCGCTGAGCTGGGCGGCGAGGTGCCGCTCGTGCTGGCCGGCCACACCCACCGGGCCCGCCAGCACCGCATCGATCCGTTCCCGCCCAGGGTCGACTCGGACGAGGAAGACGGCGGCACCACCACCACGACGACGACGACCGGGGATACCGTCGAGGCCGCCCCCGACGAGACCCTGCTCCTGGTGGAGGGATCGACCGGTGGCGGCGGCCTGCGGGCCCTGCAGGGCGACGAGCCGGTCCCGCTCACCGCGTCCGTGCTGTACTTCGACCCCGACACCCACCAGCTGCTGGCGTACGACGCGGTGACGGTCGCCGGGCTGGGCGGGACCGGGGCCACCATCACCCGCCACATCATCGGACAGTCTCCGGTCGAGGACTCGGAAGAGGCGGGCGGCTTGTGAGAGCCTGAGACAGATGGCGATCCGGGTCACCGTCGTGTCAGACAGCCATCTCTCCGACCGCAACCCCGACGCGTCGAGGCATTGGGACTCGGTGGTCGAGCACCTCGCGGCCGACCCTCCCGATCTGGTGGTCTGGCTGGAGGCGGAGCTGCCCCCCGACTCGGGCCCCGTCATCCTGGTGCTCCACAAGCCGGTCGTGCCCGTGCCGGCCGATCGACGGCCCAACCCGAGGCGCTACGTCCCGGAGCCGGCCCGCGCTCGCCTGCTCCGCCTGCTGTCGGCGGCGGCCGATCGCCCGGTGGTGGTATCGGGCCACGTCCACGAGTACCTGCAGCACGAGCGGGACGGCATCGTCCACGTCTGGGCCCCCGCCACCTGGGCCACCCTCCCCGACCGTATCCAGCCCCCGGTCGGCGCCAAGGTCATCGGCGTGGTTGCCCTCACGCTCCACGACGACGGCCGCCACGAGGTCGAGCTGCACCACCCCGGCGGCCGCCGCGAGGCCATGCTGGGCGTCGACGTCGACGATCCCTACGCACGCCTTCACGCCTAGACCGCGTGCTCAGACGGCGTGATGGCGGGTGCGGCGCAGGGCGCCGGTGACCTCCTGGGCGGCGAGGACGACGAAGAACTCGGCCACCGCCAGCCCGGCGATGGTGGCGCCACCGGCGGTGCCCTGGTGGTAACTGAGAGCCAGGCCGAGGACGACGGCCAGCGCGCCGAGGGCGACGGCGGTGAGCATGACCAGCGGCACCCGCCGGACCAGCAGGCCGGCGGTGGCCGGGGGGCCGATGAGCAGGCCGAACACCAGCAGGGTGCCGATGGCCTGGAACGAGGCCACGATGGCCGTGGCCAGCAGGGCCAGCAGGGCGAAGTGGGCCAGGCCGGGACGCAGGCCGAGGGTGGCCGCCTTCTCCTCGTTGAACGTGAGGGCCAGGAACGGGCGGTACAGGACCGTCGAGGTGACGACCACCACGGCCACGCCCAGGGCCTGGCCCCGCAGGTTGGCCGCCGTCACGCCCAGCACGTCGCCGAACAGCAGCGACGTCACGTCGGTGGCGAAGCTGGCCGAGCGGGAGATGATCACCACCC
>DASRJN010000160.1:0-3001 GCA_035649455.1 Acidimicrobiales bacterium | reverse complement strand
AAGGCGGGGATGAGGGCGATGCCGCTGACGTCGTGGCCCTGCACCCGGTTGCGCTCGATCACGTTGTCGATGCCGCCGAACACGAGGATGCCGTTGCCGGTGGCCTGGCGGGCCGAGTCGATGGCCGGCGTGTCCGGGTTGGAGTTGTCGTGGACGAGGTTGCCCACGATCGTCGACTCGCGCTCGGGCGGGTAGAGCTCGTAGTCGCCGCTGTTGGGGACGATGCCGGCCCGGTTGTCGCGGAACACCGAGTTGACGATGAACAGGTCGCCGCCGGCGTTGGTCCCGGAGTAGCCGAGGCCGTTCCCCTCGGACACGACGTCGTCGATCACGGCCTCGCACGGGTAGCACTGGCCGATGTAGAAGCCGGCGTCGGGGCTGCCCGAGGCGTAGCTCTGCTCGATCTGGCCCTTGGTCGAGTCGTACGCGTACACCCCGTAGTCGCCGTTGCGGTAGGCGGTGAGGTACGAGCCGCGGTAGCCCTCGACGCCGGTCCAGAAGAAGCCGTTCTTGGTGTAGTTGCGGGCCGTCATGTTCTCGAGGGCCACGCCGTCGGCCCCGGTGACCCGGATGCCGTTGTCCATGGTGAAGCCGCCGTCGAGGATCACCTCGTTGCGGTCGAGGCCGCGGATGGTCAGCTGGTCGGTCTCGACGCTGACGGCCTCCTGGTAGGTGCCCGGGGCCACCAGCACGAGGTCGCCCGGCTCGGCCGCGTCCACCGCCGCCTGGATGGTGTCGTAGTCCTCGGGCACGTTGAGCGTCTTCGCGTCCGATCCGTCGGCGGCAGGTGCCGCCCCGTCGCTGTCCTCGTCGTCGCCCCCGCAGGCGGCGGTGAGCACCAGCGCCCCGGCGAGCACGACGCCGAGCAGCCGTCGAGCGTTGGTCATGGCCATCCCCCAGTAGATCGTCAGATCAGTCGGACACGACGACGGCACCGACCATGCCTTCGTCGGTGGTGCCGTGGATCGAGCAGTAGTAGCGGTAGACGCCGGGCTCGTCGAAGGTGGTCGAGTAGACGTCGCCCGGGGCGAAGCCGTCAGGCTGCACGCCCCAGGCGTCGCCCGAGACCGGCAGCACGTCGTGGTCGTTGCGGCCCTTGTTCTCCCACACGACCTTCGTGCCCGGCTTCACCTGGATGTCAGCCACCCGGAAGGTGTTGTCGAGCGCGCTGACCTGCACCTCGGACCCGTCCATCACGACGACGTCGGCGAGCCCGTCGCCGTTGTCGTCGGCGGGACCCCCACTGGTGAGCCCGCCACTGTCCCCGTTGCCGCCACCACACGCCGCGGCGAACAGTAGGCCGGCGAGGAGGAGAGCGAGGCGGGGGCGCATCGCACAGAGCGTAGTCACAACCTTATGGTGTAAGGCAAAGCGGCGATCAATAGAGGAGCAGCCCGATGGCGGCGGCCAGACCGATGACCAGCACCACGCCCCGGAACACCGGGACGGGCATGCGGGCCGCGGATCTCGCTCCGAGATAGCCGCCCCCGAGCGCGGCCAGCGCCATGACCCCGGCGGCGGCCCACTCCACCGGCGCGGCCACCGCGAACACCACCACCGCGATGCTGTTGACCAGCAGCGCCAGCACGGTTCGTATGGCGTTCAGATCGTTCATGCGCCCGACCATCGTGATCCCCAGCACCGCCAGCAGCAGCACCCCCAGCCCCGCCCCGAAGTAGGCGCCGTACACCGACGCCGCGAACACGCCGAGGTCGCGCAGCACGCGGTGGCTCCGCCCGGACAGCCCGCCCGCCGCCACCCGCCGCGCCAGCCAGGGCTGGGCCGCGAACAGGGCGCAGGCGGCCAGCACCAGCCAGGGCGCCAAGGCGTCGAAGGCGCCTTCGGACGTGAGCAGCAGCAACAGCGAGCCCACCACCGCGCCCACGAACGCCACCGCCGCCAGGGGCGGCAGCCGGTGACGCTGGGTCTCCAGGTTGCGCCGGAAGCCCGCGGCCCCACCCAGGTAGCCGGTCCAGATGCCCACGGTGGAGGTGACGTTGGCCGTCAGGCTGGGCAGCCCGACCACCAGCAGCGCCGGGAACGACAACATCGACCCGCCGCCCGCCACCCCGTTGACCATGCCGGCCCCGAAGCCGGCGATCGCCAGGAACGCGAGCTCGGCGGCGGTCATAGCCGGGCGTGTCTACACCACTTCCAGGATGGAGGGGCGCTCGTTTCCGCCATGGACCGCCAGCGCCGCGCCGGTCACGAAGGCGGCCAGGGGCGAGGACAGGAACAGACAGGCGCCGGCCACGTCGTCCGGCGTGCCGAACCGCCCCATGGGCACGGTCGCGGCCATGCGCGCCTGGGTGGCCTCGTCGCCGTAGGTCGCCTCCATGTCGTCGGTGGCCATCAGCCCGGCGATCACCGCGTTGACCCGCACGGCGGGCGCCCACTCCACCGCCAGGGTCTGGGTCAGGTTGAGCAGGCCGGCCTTGGCCGCCCCGTAGGCCGCGCTGCGGGGCGACGGCCGGATCCCCGACACGCTGGCGATGTTGACGATCGACCCGCCGCCGTCCTGCTCGGCCATCACCCGATAGCCGGCCTGGGACACCACGAGCGGGGCGATCAGGTTGAGGGCGATGACCCGCTCGCTGAAACGCGGCGACGCCGTGGCCGAGTCGACCCAGGGACCCCCGCCCGCGTTGTTCACCACCACGTCGAGGCGACCGTGGCGCGCGACGACCGTGTCGACGAGCGCGGTGACCTGGTCGGCGTCGCGCACGTCGCAGGCCACGAAGTCGATGCCGTCGCCGGGATCGTCCGGCGGGGTGCGGGCGCAGACCACGGCGGTGGCGCCGGCCTCGGCGTAGCGGCGGGCGATGGTGCGGCCGATGCCCTTGGTGCCGCCCGTGACGAACACGACCCGGCCCCGGTAGTCGAGTGGGTTGTCCATGCTGCCTCCCGCGACCTACCTTGCCACAGCGACCTGACAGAGCGTCAGAAACGCAGGGGGGACCGGCATGCCGATCACCAGCGACATCGATGCCAGCGGCATCGC
>DASRJN010000159.1:0-2835 GCA_035649455.1 Acidimicrobiales bacterium | reverse complement strand
AGGTCCGTCCCGCCGACGAGCGCACCGACCGCCACGGCCACCGGCAGGCACCACACCTCCCCGCACAGCACCGCCCACGTCAGCACCAGGAACAGCAGGAAGGGCAGCACCACGATGGCCGCACTGGCGATGGCGCTGGTGACGGTCCTGTGCTGGGTGACCGGAACCGCGGCGCTGGTCGAGCCGGGCTACCCGGGCACGGTGGTGCTGCCGTTCGTGCTGTTCCTGGTGCTGACGTGGGCGGTGCTGTGCGGGGAGGTGTGGTGCCTGCCGGTGGCCGTGGCGGTCGGTGCGCTCGTCGGCGGGACGGACCTGCGGGTCGCGCTGTTCGTGCCGGTGCTGCTGGCGGTGGGCGCGCTGTCGGTGGCCCACGCCACGTGGGGCCTGCCGGTGCGGCGCTGGGGGCGCCCCGCCGCAGTCCTGGCCGCGGCCGGCGTGGTGGCGGTGGTGTGCCTGGCCCAACCGGTGGCCGAGGAGCTGAGCGGCGACGGCGGCGGGAACGTGATCCACCTGTGGGAGGGCGCGGCGGAGCGCACGTCCACCCTCGACATCGGCACGAGCGCCCGGGTCCTGGCCAGGGTGGTGGCCCTTCCGCCGTGGTGGGTCCGGCCCTGGCACGCCGACGACCTCGGCGTCGGTCCCGGGGGCACCCCGGGGCCGCACCTGGTGCTGGCAGTCGTGGCCCTGGTCGGCATCACCGTCCAGGCCGGGCTGCGCCTGCGGGACGCCCGCCGCCGCGACGACCGGATCACCGCCTCGGGCCTGCTGGTGGCCCTGGTGTCCGCGGCCCTGGCGCTCGTGACGGTCGAGCTGCTGCCGACGACCCGGTTCGGCACCGCCGTGCCCCAGCTGCGCTGGCTGTGGGGGGTCGGCGTCTTCGTGTCGCTGGTGCTGTTCGTGAGCGGCATCCAGGACCTCCCGACCCCCCGCGGCGGCCGCTGGTGGCCGGCGTCCCTGGCGGCCGGCGCGTGCATCCTCGTGGCCGTCGCAACCTTGCCGGCGACCGACCGGGGCGCGGTGGCGACGACCGCGGCGCACGTGGCCGCGGAGGACATCACCCGCGAGCTGGCGAGGGCCGACCTGCGCGGGCCACTGCTCGTCGTCTGCGACGAGCAGCTCCTCGACCCGTACTGCGAGGCCGTGATGGCGGAGCTGTCGCTGGGGGGCGTCCCGTTCGTGGTCGACGACCCGGACCGGGTGGCCGCCCTGGGCGACGGCCGGCGGCCCGCCCGCGACGAGGACGTCACGGGCACCCTGACGGTGGCGGCCGGCGACGACACCCTGGCGAGGCCCGGCGGGGCCCGCACGGTGGCGGACCACAGCGCACTGTCGGAGGACGAGACGGAAGAGCTGGAGGACCTCCGCGGCGCGCTGGCGGTGGCCATCGCGGTGGGCGACGTGGCCCTGAACGACCGCGGCGAGGAGCTCGCCCGCGAGGGCACCCTGATCTCGGTCGACCCGGATGGCCCGAGCCTGCACATCGACTCGGAGGCCGCCCTGGCGGTGCGCCCCGAGATGTTCGGGGCGCACCGCCGCGACCTGGTCGCGATGGTCGACCACGACCTGGTCGACGCGCTGTCGCCGTGGCGCGGCACCCTGGACCGCTACCGCGAGCTCCAGGACCGCTGGGACGCCGCGACGGTCACGGTCTACCTGGAACCCTGAGCGCCGCCGCCAGGCTCGCTGCCGTTCTGAGTCTCTGCGGGCAACCCGCGGCGCCCGACGGGGCCGCCGCGGACGTGGCCGAGCCTATGCAGCGATGCCTGCCTGGGGTGGTGCTCGGCCCTGAGGGGCGGGTCGCGGTGGACCTGCCCGCGCGAGTGCGGCCGGCTCGCAGCCGCGTTCAAGCTCCCACGGGCAGCCCGCCGCGGGCGTGGCCGGGCCCGTGCAGCCAGGCCTGCCCGGGCGGGCACTCGAGGGCTCGCTCGCAGTGCCGGCACGCCGCCCCTGGGGTCGCGTCGGCCGGGTCGAACCCCCGCTCGGTGGCGATCACCCGCTGCCGCACCACGTCGACGACCAGCCCGCCGCCCGCCGCCAGCACATCGTCGTCGACGGCCAGGCGCAGCCGCTCCCCGGTGTCCCCGGCCGTCACCAGGACCGCCTCCGGCGCGATGCCCCGAGCCAGCGCCCCCGCCGCCGCCTCGAACGTTGCCCGGACCTCCACCGCACCGTCGTCCCCGCCCGCCGGCCGGTGCACCACCAGCGAGAACCGCCCCGCCCCGCTCACCCGCCCCAGCCGGGCGTCCGCCCCGCCGGACACCGACACGCCCGCCACCCCGGCAGGCCGCCACGTCAACGTCCCCTGTCCGGCGTTCAGCAACCCGAGGTCGGCGGGCAGCGGCCAGCCCATCACCCGCAGGAACCCGGCCAGCCACCGCGACGCCCCCGCCGCCGTGGCCGCCAACACGGCGGCGTCCCCGTCGTCCCGGCGCTCGGCGACCCACCCGGCCACACCGTCGGCGGACAGGTCGCGGCAGGACCGCATCCACTGCCGCACCGTCCCCAGCGGCGCCGGCGGTGGCGCGGCGCCGGACCCGGGCCGCTCGTGGTCGTCGAGGTAGGCCAGGAGCGCCGCCCGCGCCACCGCCCCGGCCGCGGTGGCCGGCGACCATCCCGGGAACCCCCACCCGTCCTCGCCCTGCCCGCGGTAGCGGGCGGCGCACCCGGCCACGTCCCGCGCCGCGACCCACCCGACGTGCACGCGTCCCACCCCCACGGGCCCCGCGGCCAGGACCGCACCGAGCTCGTCCGCCACCCGCCGGCGCAACCGGTCCGCCGTCCCCACGGCATCCCACCCGCCACGGGTCGCGCTGGTCATGCCGGGACCTTGGTCGC
>DASRJN010000158.1:0-13656 GCA_035649455.1 Acidimicrobiales bacterium | reverse complement strand
GAGGACCTTCCGATCCTCGGAGCCCCGGTGCCGAGCCTCAGGCCGTCGCCGGCATCACCCGGATGGTGCCCTCGAACCCCAGCGTGGCCGGGTCCACCAGCCGGCCTTCCTCGTGGACCTGTGCGCCCTGCAGGAACCCGTCGACCACGGTCCCGTTCATGACCACCTGCCCCGTCAGGGTGTCGAGGGTCCCGCGGAGATGGGCGGTGAACGACTCCGGCCCGGCGGCGATGATCCAGTCGAACTCGACGTGCCAGATCTGCCCGGAGCAGGGATTGGGCCCGGTGCACCCCGTGAGCACCGAGGTCAGGTCGCCGTCGATGTCCCCGCCGACCGTGCCCTCCCACATCCCCGGCGCGACGGCCTGCTTCTGGAAGGTCAGGTTGAGCGGCGAGGCGGCGCTCGCCGGAGCCGCGTGGGCGAGGCCGAGGGACAGGAGGCCCGCCAGCACCAGCAAGACGAGGGCCGAGGTCCGTCGTCGCATCGAAGTGCTCACCGTCATCACATTCTCCTTACGTCGTCACCACCGGGTGAGGCCCGGCGGTTCGTCTTCAGGAGCGTGCGCCTGTCCGGGCGCCGGAGACTTCCGTGCTGCCACGGACATCAGCACGGATTCATATGTGATGCCGGGTGCGCCAGACCCCGCGCGATGATTGTGCAGTGGCGGATCGGCGGCTGCCCTCCGGGGTGGTCACGTTCGTGTTGACCGACATCGTCGGGTCGACCCGGTTGTGGGAGACCGCGCCCGCGGCCATGGAGCGCGCCCTGGCCCGCCATGCCGAGATCCTCACCAGGTCGATCTCGGACCATGAAGGCGTCCTGCTGAAGGGCCGGGGCGAAGGCGACTCGACGTTCTCCGTGTTCGCCCTGGCCACCGATGCGCTGGCCGCGGCGTACGAGGCGCAGGTGGCGCTGGTGGCGGCGACGTGGCCCACGGACGCACCGCTCACCGTCAGGTTCGCGGTGCACACGGGAGAGTCGCTCGAGCGCGACGGCGACTTCCTCGGTCCGGCGGTGAACCGGGCCGCCCGGCTGCGGGCCGTCGCCCAAGGGGGCGAGGTCCTCGTGAGCGAGTCCACGGCCCGGCTGGTGGCCGATCGGATGCCATCGGGCGTGCGGCTCGTCGAGCGCGGACCACTCCGGTTGCGCGACCTGGATCGGCCCGAGGTCAGCTACGCCCTGGCCGGTCCGGGACTCCCGGCGGCGGCCGGGAGGTCGGTACCGTCCGACCGGGGAGTGACCGGAAGGAAGGCGAGGTGCTCGAGCTGGTCGGCCAGCACCTGACCAACGCCGAGATCGCGGCGCGCCTCTATGTCTCGGAGCGCACGGTCGAGAGCCACGTGTCGTCGCTGCTCCGGAAGTTCCAGGTGGCGAACCGGCACGAGCTGGCGCGCGTCGTGGAGGGGACGACGGTCGAGGAGACAGCGAGCGGGTCCCCACCCTCGGAGGTCAGCGGGATCCCCGCGGCCGTGACGCCACTCGTCGATCGCGAGGAGGAGTCGGCGAAGATCGCGGTCCTCCTGTCCCGCCACCGCCTCGTGACCCTGGTCGGCGCGGGCGGAACCGGCAAGACCCGCCTCGCCACGCATGTGGCCTCGCTCGCGGGCGACGGTGATCCGCGAGAGTCGTGGTGTGCCGAGCTCGCGTCCATCAGCGGGGCCGAGGACGTCGCCGAGGTGCTGCTGGCATCGCTCGGGGTTCGGTCCGGCGCCGACACGGACGTGGCCGCTCAGGTGGCCCGCTACCTCGCGGCTCGCACCGGGCTGCTCCTCCTGGACAACTGCGAGCACGTACGGGGCCCGGTGGCCGCCTTGTGTGAGCGGATCCTCCAGCGAGCGCCTGACGTCCGCATCCTCGCGACCAGCCGGGTGCCCCTCGGGATCGACGGCGAGGTCCTGCTCCCGGTTCCGCCGCTGACGACTCCCCGCGACGACGCGCCCGAGACGATCGCCGCGGCGCACGCCGTTCAGCTGTTCGTCGAGCGCGCGCAGAGCTACAGCCCGGACTTCCGGCTTGACGACGGGAATGCGCCGGCGGTCGCCGAGCTGTGCCGTGCGCTCGACGGACTGCCCCTCGCGATAGAGCTGGCGGCCGCGCGCATCCCGACCATGGCTCCCCAGGAGATCGTCTCCCGCTTGGACCACCTGTTCCGCGTCCTGGGGCCCCGCTCGGACCACCACATCGACCACCATCGGACGCTCCGTGCGACGCTCGACTGGAGCTACGACCTCCTGGACGACGACGAGCGGGAGCTGCTGTCACGGCTGGCGATGTTCGCCCCCGGCTTCTCGCTCGCCGCGGTGGAAGCCGTGAGCGAGGGTGCGTCCCAGGACCGCTATGCCCTGGACGTCCTGTCCGGGCTGGTCGCCAAGTCGATGGTCGTCGCCGAGACCGAGACCGGAGCGACACGGCTGCGCCTGCTCGAGACCGTGCGGGCCTACGGGCTGGAAAAGGCCGTCGACATGTGCGTGCACGAGGTCGCCCGGCAGCGTCACATCGAGTTCTACACCGAGCTCGCCGAGGCGCTCGTCGGTCCCGCCGTCATCGCCGATGTCGACACCCGCAGCCGTCAGTTGGCCGACGAGGCGTCCAACATCCGCTTGGCCCTCAACTACGCAGTCGATGGGAACGACGCGCAGGCTGTGATCGATCTCACCGCGTTGCTCGTCGACCTGTGGTGCCTGTGGGGCTGGGGTGGCGCCATCCTGAATGCGCTCGAGGCCGTGCTCGATGGCGACGAGATCGACGCGGGGCAGGCCGACGCGCGGGCGAATGCGGCGTGGAGCGCATGGTCGCAAGGGCGCCACGCCGAGGCCGTTCGCTGGTGTGAGCAGAGTGCCGCGTGCTCGGCCTCGACCGGCGCGCCACCGGTAGCTCGCGTTCAGTTCATCCTCGGTCTGGCCCGACTGCTGGACGAGGGCGATCGGGCCGGTGGTGTGGCGCTCTGCGAGCAAGGGCTCGAACGGTTGCGCGAGTCCGGGCACCTGCGCCGGTACGCGCACGACCTCGCGGCGTACAGCGCCTACCTGGCGGTCGTCGGCGAGTCGGACCGGTGTGCCTCCGCGTCCACCGAAGCGATGGCTCTGGCACGACAGCTGGGCGATCAACGCGCCCTCAGTGTCGCCCTCCTGGCCCGTGGCTATCTCGCGCTCGGCTCGGACGATGAGCGCGCTCGCGAGCGCTTCAGGGACGTCGTCGCCATCGGCGATCCCTGGTGTGCGGGGTCGGCCCATTGGGGCCTCGCCTGGCTCGACGACATGTCGGGGCGTGACTGGCAAGCGCAGCAGGGCTATCGCCAGGCGCTCCGGTTGTGGAGCGATACCGGAGACCGGCGGGGCATGTTCTATGCCATCGAGGGCATCGCCATCACCTTGGTCCGCGCCGGACGCTTCGATCCCGCGGCACAGCTCTTCGCCGGGGCGGGTGCACTGGCGCCCGACGTCGGATCCGGCAGCATCTCCCGCTGGAACAGTTGGCGAGATCGCCATCTGGCTCGACTACGTGACGCACTCAGCCCGGAGGAGCTCTCCGCTCACTGGGCCGCGGGGCAGCGGCTGGACCTCGACGTCCTCGTCAAGGAAGCGCTCATTGCCGGCGGGCAGCGTCGCTGAGGGCTGCCAGGAGGGCTTGCCACCACTCGGCGAAGCGGAGCTGGAACACCGGTAGGGGCAAGCCGTGGCGTGCCTTGTGCTCGCCCGGGATGGTGTCCCAGCCGAAGTGCTCGACGACGACGCGGGTCTGGGCGCCGGAAGGGTCCGGATCGTCCACGTCGTCGAACCGGACGTGCAGCTCGGTCTCCTGGTCGGGGGCGAAGTTGGCCTCGCGCCAGCTGAGAACGAGGCGGCGGGGTGGGTCCCAGGTGCGGATGTGGCCGACCACGAACGAGCTGCCGTCGTCGTAGGTCTCCACCAGCCGGCCTTCGGGACCGGGCTCGAAGGCGAGGGCGCCGGTACGGCCTTCGGTGAACTGGAACAGGCCGTTGGGCTGCCACCAGTCGGCGATCTGCTCGGTGAACGCGGCGAATGCCCGCGCCGGCGGGACGGGCACTCGCAGCGCCACCAGGACCCGAGAGGCGTCGGTCACGGCTCGCGGGCGAGATGGTCGGCGAAGGCGGTCAGCTGCTCGACCCAGCCGCGCTCGGCGTCGGCGAGCCAGTTCCGCAGCTCGGTCATCGGGGCCGACCGGAGCGTGTAGATCCGAACCCGCGCATCGAAGTCGGGATGGGTCTCGGTGACCAGGCCGTGCTGGCGCAACACCCGCAGATGCTTGCTCATCGCCGACGGCGTGGTGCGAAGCTCGCGCGCGAGCTCCCCGGCGCGGCGCGGTCGCTCCGCCAGCAGCTCGACCGCGCGGCGCCGGACGGGATCGGCCAACGCGGCCAGCGTGTCGTCCAGCCCGGCGGCCGCCGGTTGGCTCACTGCCAGGTGGTGGCCATGATCGGCTGTCCGATGGCGGCCTCGGCCTCGGCGCGGGTGACATCACGAACGCGGGTGCCGAACGTCCAGCCGTGACCCTCGAGATCCACGGCGCGGTAGGTCCGATCGCCGTAGAACTGGTCCTCCGGCTCGGCGGCGATCACCGCGCCGGCGGCCCGCGCCCGCGCACAGTGCTCGTCGAGCGCGCCCGGCAGCTGCACGTGGACGGACTGGGTGTTGGCCGCACCCACGCTGGCGGGACTGCGGACCCTTTCCGCCCACTCGCCACCGATCATGATCCGCCCCTGCCCGGCGCAGCTCATCTCGTAGTGGCACATGGCGGGCGCCTCGGGCGGCCCGTCGATGGCCATCGTGACCTCGAACCCGAACGCCTGCTCCAACCACGCCAGGGCGGCCTTCGGGTCCCGGTAGGTCACGGAAGGGGTGAACACCTGCTTGTCCATGGTGGCAATATTTACTCAGATTGGAAACTATGTCAACCCGTAGCCGTGGGCGCGTGCGGCTTCCGCCCGACCGATGCCGGCCTCATCCACCTCCCCGAGCCCGTCACCGACCTGTTCGAGACGGGCTAGGTCACGAGCGCTCGCGGCGCAGCTGCGCCGTGCGGGTCCAGCGGCTGGTGTCGAGGGAGAGGGTGGCGGGACCGTCGCGCAAGTCGATCGGGCCGGGGCCGGGGGCGATCACGCCGAACGGGTTGGAGGAGCGGTCGGTGCCGTGGAGGGTGACCTCGGTGCCGTCGACGGTGAGCGGGCCGGTGGAGGAGAACGCGATGGTCCCCTGGGTCGGGGATTGGTAAGTGACGTCGAAGCCGGCCGGCAGCCCGTCGGCGCCCGGCGGACGGGCCGTGACGGTGAGCGGGGCAGACGTCACCGCGTCGGCGAAGGCGGAGAAGCTTCCCCATTGGCCGCCGTTGCCCACCTGGGTGAGCCAGGCGTTGTCGGCACCGCCCGGGGCGACCAGGTCGAACGGCTGGGTCAGCCCGTTGGTGAACGTCACCGCCGGGTCATGGCTGCGCCACTCGGTGGGCCGCCAGGACCACAACGCCACGTAGCCGTCGCCGCGGCGGCCCAAGGTCCAGTTGCCCACCTGCCGCACCTCGTCGAACCGCTCGGTCGGGAAGTAGGCGTGGGTGAACGGCAGGTAGGAGAACGCCTGCAGCGGACCCGGTCCCGGCGACGCGAAGCGGGGGGCGTAGAGGTGGATGGCCGTGTCGCCCACCTGGGCGCTGCGCGGCATGGCCCCGGTGCCCGACCAGTACAGGTCGGCGTCGACCCAGCGGGTGCCGGGCCGGGGCTCGTTCCCCGGCAATGTCGTGAACACCACCGCGTTCTCGTCCAGGGTCGCCTGCCAGGCGTGGTACTGCTGGCCGAAGCACCCGGGCCGGTAGTCCTGGGCCGTCGACAGCATGGCGCCCGGGCTGCGCCAGGTCACCGTGTCGACCGCGCTGAGCAGCCCCACGTTGATCTGGCAGCGCAGGCTGTAGGCCAGCTGCTGCGCCACGGCCGGGTCGCCGCCGGCGATGTCGACCAGCGGCTTGAACGGCTTGAACAGCTCGGTCTCGAACAGGTCGTGCTCGTCGATGGTGGCCAGCGTGACCGGCACCGTCTGCCAGGCGGTCAGCGCGCCCCGGTCCCACCAGAACTCGACGGCGGCCGGATCGTCGTAAGCGACCCCGGGCACCGCGGAGGGCGGGTTCGGGCTGAACGGCTGGTCGAGGTCGATCGGCGCCCCCATGTGGGTCCGGTCCACGAACGTCTGCGGGCTGGTGGCGACCCGCCGGATGAGCTCCGGCAGCCGGTAGCGGGTGGCCGCGGCCAGGAACACCGCGCCCGTGTCGGTCCGGGACGGGTAGGGCACGTCACTCGTGCCGAACAGCAGCTTCGCCGTGCCGAACACGTCCTGGTCCGTGGCGCGGCTCTTGTCCTTCATGTACGAGCGCCCGTGGGTGACCCCGTTGTTGCCGCTCACCTGGTGGATGGCCAGGTCGAAGAGGAACAGGTCGAGCATCACGGCCGCCCGCCGCGCCAGCTCCGGCTCGGCGTGCTCGGCCAGGAGCGTGAGGGCCTGGATGTCCTCCTGGTAGTAGACGTCGCTGTGCCACTCCGAGAAGCCCCAGGCCGCCTTCTCGTCCAGCCAGGCCTCGACCCGCGCCCGGCCGCCGGCCGCCTCCTCCTGCCCGGTCACGCCGGTGATGGCGAAGGTCTGGTCCGGCAGAGCCCGCCCGGCCAGGTACTCCAGCGTGTGGAAGATGATGCGGTGGTTCTCGCTCCAGAACCACTTCTGGTCGATCACGCCTTCGGGCAACGGGTCGGTGAACCAGTAGCGGAAGCCGAGTAGCCGCTGCTCGATGGCCGCGCGCAGCTCCGGCGTGATGTCCCGCCGGTGCCCGTACCAGATGGCGACCAGCTGCATCATGTCGAAGTCGCTGGTGTCCTGGAAGCTGTCGATCTTGGCGAACACCGCGGCGAAGTCGTCGGGACCGATGGCCGAGGCGTCGAACCGGAACCGGCGGTCCCGATCGGCCCGTGTCAGGTGCGCCAGCACGCTGGTGGGCGAGGTGGGCGTGAGCTCCTCGGTGGCGAAGCGCAGGTAGTCGTCCTGGCTCGCCCGCCACGCTCGGGCGTCGACGTAGCCGTTCCCGGCTCCCAGCGCTCCGCCGCGGGGACCCTGGCCGCCCGATCCACCGGGCCCCGGCACCTGGCACGCCACCGCCGTCACCCCCAGGACCATCGCCAGCCCGGCTGCCACTCGTCGCACGCTTGGTCTCCCTCCCCGCAGCTCCCCGCCGCCGACGCTAGACGGTCGCTCACTGCGGTCGCCGGGCCTCGGCGTCCGCGGCCACCGCGTCGAGCAGCGTCCACGTCGCCTCCGCCGCCGGGACCCAGTCGAGGGCGGCCCGGCGCTCGGCGACATGGGCGCGGGCCCGGCTCAGCGTGGCCTCGTCCAGGCCGTCGATCGTGGCCGCCAGGTCAGTGGCGGTGCGCCCGTACGGGATGGCCAGCCCGCCCAGCGTCTCGGCCAGATAGGGCCAGGAAGACGTGAGCGCGGGGATGCCCGCCCCCACCGCGTCGGCGGCCTGCCCGGTGGTGAGGTAGGTGCCGCCGTCGAGCGGGAGCGCCAGCACGTCGATGGTGGCCAGCCGGCGGTCGTACTCGTCCCGGGGCACCTCGGCATACGGCAGGGCGGTGATCCGGGGATCGTCCGGGACCGACTCGCCGTCCAGGCACAGCACCAGCAGCTGGACGTCCTCCCGGTGGGCGGCGTGGAACCCGTCGAGGAGCAACTGGGTGTGCTTGCCCGGCCGGGGCGCCCCGACCAGGCCGATGCGCACCGCACACGGGGTCAGCCCCAGCTCCCGTTCGGCAGCCGCCCGGTCGATCCCGTCCCGGTCGGCCATCAGCGGCCCCCAGTGGCCGTGGGGGACGACGACGTGGCGAGCGCCCGGCGCGAACTCGTACCGCTCGGTGATCACCTGCCGGCCCCACTCGCTGTGGTGGACGACTCCGGCGGCCAGCTCGGCCCACGGCCGGTAGAGCTCGGCGTCGTCGGGCGCGGCGTGGGGGGCGAGGTTGTGCTGCGTCCACACGACCGGGGTACCGGACTCGGCCGCCGCGGCCGCCACCCGCTGGGCTCGCCGGGCGGATGGACCGGTGAGCCACTCGGGCCAGTGGAGGTGGAAGACATCGGCGCCCGCCAGCGCCCGCGCCAGGCGTTCCGGGTCGTCCAGCAGGTGGTAAGGCACGGGCCGGGCATCGACCCGGTCGGCCAGGGGCGCGTACAGGCACTGGTGGTACCAGTGGTGGTGAGCGCTGGACATGACCCGCAGCTTGGGCGTGACCGTCCACCGGAAGCGGACCGCGGGCGCCGGCGTGACCTCGATCTGGTGGACCGCCCGCAGCTCGCTCTCGAACGACCGCCATTCGGCCATCCCGTCCACGTCGACGGTGGTGAGCCGGGGCTCGGCCGCGCCGTGAGCGGTCACGTGCAGGGGCCGGCCCGGCAGCTCGGGGATCAGCACGGCCAGCGCGCCCGGCGGCCGCGGGGTGAACTCCAGGTCCTCGTCGACGACCAGGGAGCGGCCCTCGACGCGGTAGCGGGCCCGCCGCCGGCCCTCCAGGCGTTCCGGAGCATCACCCAGCGGGGCCGAGGTCGACCAGAGGCCGTCGTGCTCGACGTCGAGCCCGCCCGGTTGGTGCGCCACCGCCACGGCCGGTCCGCCCGGTGCGAAGCGGACCTCGCCTCGCCAGGCCAGCGGGACGAAGCAGGCGAGCGGCTGGTCGGTGGGCACCTCGAACGTGCCCGGGTGGCGGGGCGAGGGGGCGTAGTCGGCCCCAGGGCCGCCCACGACGGGCAGGGTGAAGCTCAGCCGGGGATCGCGCCGGGCCCACACGCCGAGACCGGGACCGAAGCTGAGCCAGGCGTCGCCCGCCGGGAACGCGGCGACGGGAGCGGGGAGGGGGACCGGCTCGTCCCCGGCCCGGCGCAGGTCGAGGGCGGCCGCCACCAGCTTGCCCAGGCAGTCGAGCGTCATCTGCAGGCGGCGGAACGGGCCCCGGTAGCGGAACGGTGCCCGCCGCTTGTGCGCCACCACCAGCCCGCCGTCGAACCACCCCGCCGCCCCGTCGGCTGCGGCGCGGGCCAGCGCCCACCAGCGGTCGGCCTCGATCTCGGCACCGCCGCCCCCGGCGACCCCGCCAGCTGCGGCGACCTCACCCGAAGCGGCGCCGTCGACCGCGGCGTCGAGCCCGCCGGTGGTGGCGGCGCGGCGGAGGAGGAGGGCGGACAGCTCCGCGCTGTGGCAGACCGCCAGGGCGCCGATCGAGCGGCCCCAGGGGAGGGCGGCGCCGTTGGGGTGGGCCACGGCCGCCACCAGGCCGGCGGCCGAGGCGAGGCCACGGTCCCAGACCCCGCCCAGGCGGTCGGCGAAGGGCTCGGCGAACAGGTAGGCGTCGACCGTGTACATGTCGACCTGGCCCCGGCCGGCATGCGAGTCGTCGAGCCAGCCCTCGGGATGCTCGCCGAAGAGGGCCGCCACCCGGGCCAGCAGGCCGTCCACCACCGTGGGGTCGACGTCGAGGCCGAGGGCGTCCCGAGCCAGCTCGCAGCGGGTCAGGACGACGGCGTAGTTGCGGGGTAGCACGCCCTGGTCGAGCAGCGGGATCCATTCGGTGCTGTCGACCGCGGTCACCACCACGTCCCGCGTGGCCGGATCGAGCGCGTCGAGCCCGCCGAGGCGGGCCGCGGTCTCGGCGATCCGGTAGGAGAAGAAGGTGTGGGTGCGGGCCGCGTCGGTCGCGGCCAGGCGTTCGAGCAGGACGGCCTCGACCTCCAGGTCGCCGATCCGCTCGACGCCGGCCTCCCGCAGCAGTCCGAGCGTGAACACGAGGTCGGCATGGGCGTCGGCGTCGACCCGGTGGCCGGCCAGCGTGGCCGGCAGCACGAGCCGGGGCGCGGCGCCGTGCACCGGGTCGGCCAGGTCGCCGAGCACGGCGGTGACCAGCTCGACCAGGTCATCGGCGATCCGTCCCACGCCGGTGGCACCGTAGTGGACCTCCTAGAGTCGGGTGGTGGCCGACTCCGACGCTCCGGTGCAGGTGCGCACCCTGCGTGACCACGCGCAGCTGACCGCCCGCCTGGATGCCCTCGGCCTCGGCGAAGATCTGGTGGTCGATCCGGAGGTCGACCCCGGCGGCCCGCTGGCCCAGCCCCTGGGCGTGGCCGGCCGGGAGGCGGCCAACCGGTTCTGCGTGCTGCCCATGGAGGGCTGGGACGGCCAGGCCGACGGGCGCCCGTCCGATCTGGTCCGCCGGCGCTGGCAACGCTTCGGCGCCGGGGGCGCGGGCATCGTCTGGGCCGAGGCCACTGCCGTCCGGCCCGACGGGCGGGCCAACCCCCGCCAGTTGGTGCTGGATGCCAGCACGGCCGAAGCCCTCGCCGCCCTGCGCCGCGACCTGGTGGCCGCCCACGTCGAGGCCGGCGGCGAGCGCCACGGTCCGGTCGTCGGCCTCCAGCTCACCCACTCCGGCCGCTGGAGCCGGCCGGCCGGCCCGCCCGCGCCGCGGGTCGCCTACCGCCACCCGCTGCTCGATCCCCGGGCGGGGATCGCCGCCGGCCCGGACGGCGACGCCGCCGTACTGTCCGACGCCGAGCTCGACGCCCTGGTCGACGACTACGTGCGGGCCGCAGTCCTGGCACAGAGAGCTGGGTTCGACTTCGTGGACATCAAGCACTGCCATGGCTACCTGCTCCACGAGTTGCTGTCCGCCGTCGATCGGACCGGTCCCTACGGCGGCGGGCTGGACGGCCGGGCCCGTTTCCTGCGGCGCGTGGCCGGCGGCGTCCGGGCCGAGGCCCCGGGCCTGGGCCTGGCGATGCGGCTGTCGGCCTTCGACCTGATTCCCCACCATGCCGGCGACGACACCCGCGGCGTGCCCGAGGAACGTGTCACCCAGGGCGGCGGCCCCGGTCCCTACCGCTACGCCTTCGGAGGGGACGGCACCGGGCTCGGCATCGACCTGGCCGAGGTGCACGACCTGGTGCGCCTGGCCCGGTCCTGGGGCGTGGACCTGATCTCGGTCACCGCGGGCAGCCCCTATTACTGCCCGCATGCGCAACGCCCGGCCTGGTTCCCGCCGTCGGACGGCTACCTGCCGCCTCGCGACCCGCTGGTCGAGGTCGCCCGGCTGCTGGCGGTCACCGCGGCCCTGGCCCGCGCCCACCCCGACGTCGTCGTGGTCGCGTCGGGCCTCAGCTACCTCCAGCAGTGGCTACCCCAGGCCGCCCAGGGGCTGGTGCGGACGGGCGGCGCGGCCGCCGCGGGCTACGGGCGCATGGCGCTCAGCTATCCCGACCTGCCCCACGACGTGCTCGCCGGCCGGCCCCTGGCCCGCACGCGGATCTGCCGCACGCTCAGCGACTGCACGACGGCCCCCCGCCAGGGCCTGGTGTCGGGGTGCTACCCCTACGACCCGTTCTACAAGGCGCTGCCCGAGCGCGATGTGCTGGTAGCGGCCAAGCAGCGTGTGGCGGTCACCGCCCGGGTGCCGACGTGACCCGCCCGGCCATCGCCTTGTCGATGTACTCCGGGTTCGAGCCCTACGCCCTGCGCCCCGAGCACCTCGCCGCTCTGGCCGAGGTGGCCGAAGTGCTGGAGCCGACCGCGGTCCAGGCCCTGCCCCCGGGCCGGGCCGATGAGGTGCTGGCCCAGGCCGACGTCCTGCTGGGTCATTGGGGCTGCCTCGTGGTCGACGAGGCGCTGCTGGACCGGGCGCCCCGGCTGGCCATGGTGGCCTACGCGGCGGGCACGCTGCGCGACACCGTGACCCCGGCGGCGTTCGCCCGTGACCTGCGCATCACCTCCGGCGCCGCCGCCAACGCCGTGCCGGTGGCCGAGTACACGGTGGCGGCGGTCCTGTGGGCCAACAAGGGCGCCTTCGTGGAGCGCGAGCGCCTGCGAGGCGCCGAGCTGCCGCCGCTCCCCCGCCGCCACCCGGTCGGCAACTGGGCCAAGCGCATCGGGCTGGTCGGGGCCTCGCACGTGGGCCGGGCCGTGGTCGAGCTGCTGCGGCCCTACCACTGCTCGGTGGCGATCGCCGACCCCTACCTGTCCGCCGAGGACGCGGCGGCCCTGGGCGTCGCCCGGATGGAGCTGGACGAGCTGCTGGCCACGAGCGACGTGGTCAGCCTGCACGCCCCCGCGCTGCCGTCGACCGAGCGGATGATCGGCGCCCCGGAGCTGGCCCGGATGATGGACGGCGCCACCCTCGTCAACACCGCCCGGGGCGTGCTCGTCGACCACGACGCGCTCGTGCGCGAGGTCGCCGGCGGGCGGCTCACCGCGGTCCTCGACGTGACCGACCCCGAGCCCCTGCCTCCCGACCACCCGCTGCTCCACCTGCCCACGTGCGTGGTCACGCCGCATTTGGCCGGCTCACAGGGCAGCGAGCTGTCCCGCCAGGCCGAGCTCGTCATCGAGGAGATCCGGCGCTTCGCGGCCGGCGAGCCCGCGCTGCACCCGGTGGTGGTGGCCGACCTGGATCGGGTGGCATGAGCCACCCCCTGCCGCCGCAGCGCCCGGGGCGCCGCATCACCGGGATGTCGGCAGTGCTCCTGCCGTTCGGCCCCGGGGGCGAGGTCGACTGGGACGCCCTGGCGGCCGGGGTCGAGCGCACCGCGGCGGCGGGGCTGGTCCCCGCGGTGAACATGGACACGGGTTACGGCCCCGTCCTCGACCCCGTCACCCGGGCCCGCGTGCTGGAGGTCACCGCCAAGACGCTCGCGGGCGCCGAGCCGGTCCCGGGCTGGCCGTTCGTGGCCGGCGCCCACGTGGACGGCGACGACCCCCGGTTCGACCCCGGCGCCCACCGCCGTGCGCTGGCCGAGGTGGCCGCCGCGGGTGGCGTGCCCATCCTGTTCCCCTCGGCCGGGCTGGCGGCACTGGCCGAGGGCGAGCTGGCCGGCGCCCACGCCGCGGTCGCCCCAGCCGTGGACCGGCTGCTCGGCTTCGAGCTCGGCCGCCAGTTCCACCCCCTCGGCCGTATCTGGGACCTGGACACGTTCACCGCCATCCTGGAGATCCCCCAGGTGGTGGGGGCCAAGCACTCGTCGCTGTCCCGGGTTCCGGAGTGGGACCGCGTCGCGGTCCGGGACCGGCGCCGGCCGGAGTTCCTGGTCCTCACCGGCAACGACCTGGCCATCGACATGGTGCGGTGGGGCAGCGACTACCTGCTGGGCCTGTCGACCCTGGCGCCCGACGCCTTCGCCCGCCGCGATCGGCTGTGGGCGGCCGGCGACGCCCGGGCCCTGGATCTCGACGATGCGCTCCAGGCCCTGGGGGCCCTGGCGTTCCGGGCGCCGGTCCCCGCCTATCGCCACGACGCGGCCCTGGTCTGGCACCGGCGCGGCTGGGCCCGCACTGGCATCGTCCACCCGTCGAGCCCGACCCGCCCGGCCGGCGAGGACGCCGTGCTGGCCACGCTGCTGGAGCGGCTCGACGAGGCCATGGCGGCGGCATGAGCGACGCGCGAGGCCTCGACTTCCCGACCGGCCAGGGCGGTTGGCGGTACGCCTGGGACCACCGGCGCAAGCCTCACATCCACCCGCTCGCCACCCCCGCGGGCACCGTCCTCACCCGGGTCGAGCCGCCCGACCACCCGTGGCAGCGGGGCCTGTGGTTCGTGGTCAAGTTCGTCGACGGCGACAACTTCTGGGAGGAGCTCGA
>DASRJN010000157.1:0-3715 GCA_035649455.1 Acidimicrobiales bacterium | reverse complement strand
CAGCGCCTGGACGTCCTGGAAGCGCTTGGCGTGGCGGGAGCCGGGGACGTTGGTGTGGGCCAGCTCGTCCACCAGCGCCACCTCCGGCCGCCGGGCCAGCACCGCGTCGAGGTCCATCTCCGGCAGCACCGTCCCCCGGTACTCGACCATGCGGCGGGGCACCACCGGCAGGTCACCCTGCTCCTCAGCCGTCTGGGCCCGGCCGTGCGCTTCCATGAACCCGACCACCACGTCGGTCCCGCGCTCGCGGCGGCGGCGCCCCTCGTTGAGCATGGCGTACGTCTTGCCCACGCCGGGGGCCGCGCCCAGGTAGATGCGCAGGCTGCCGGACGGATGTTCGCTGGCGGTCACCGGGCTCCATCATCCCCCGGGGCGTGAAGGACGCGCTAAGAACCTGGTCAGGCGCACTAAGAGGCAGTGAAGGCCGTAGTAGACGCCGGGGCGCCGGCGCTACGACGGACACATGTCCGAAACGCTCACCCGCGACTGGGACGACACCCTCAACCCGCCGACCGACCTGACGCCCATCGGGTCGGTCCGCTACCGCCAGCGCGCCGCGGTGCGGGGGGCGGTTTCGGCCGTGCGCGCCACCCACTGGACCGGCGGGCCGGTGCTGGAGGTGGAGGTCGAGGATGCGACCGGCTCGCTGCTGGTCGTCTTCTTCGGCCGCCACCACCTTGCGGGCGTCGAGATCGGGCACCGGCTGACCGTGGAGGGCTTGCCCGTCCGCCGCTACGGCCGGCCGGTGCTCATGAACCCGCTGCTGTGGGTGGAGCCGTGAGCCCGTCGCGGTTGGTGATCGTGCCCGTCGGGGCGCTGGACGGGCGGGTGACCGCCGCCCTGGAGGTGGCCCGGCGCACGCCCGCAGGCCGACGGATCGCACTCCACGTGGCCGACGACGACGGCGGCGCCCGGGCCGTCGGTCTAGCCTGGATGGCCGCCGAGCACCCCGAGCCGCTGGTCATCGTGGACGACGCTGACGTCGCGGGCGGCGTAGCCGCCTTTGTCCGCAGCGAGCTCTCTCGCGCGGTGAGTGACGTCGTAGTGGTGGCCGGTCGCCTGCTGCCCGCCACGAGCTGGCACCGCCTCCGCCACGACGGCACCGCCGCGCGCATCGCCGCCCGGTTGGACGGGGACCCCCGGGTCATCACCGTCCTCGTCCCCGTTCCCGCCCATCACGCCAGGAGCAGCCGATGAAGGACCAGACATGAAGGACCTGATCTTCGTCCTCATCACCATCGGGTTCTTCGCCGTCACCGCGCTCTACGTCCAGGCCTGCGCCCGGATCGTCGGGCCCGACGAGAGCGAGGCCGAGGCATCCGCCGGCGAGACCACGGCGGAGGTGAAGGCGTGACCGCCGACAACGTCGTCGGGCTGGTGCTGGGGCTCCTCATCGCCGCCTACCTGGTCGTCGCCCTGCTGTTCCCGGAGAAGTTGTGATGACGGCCGCCAACTGGGCCCAGCTCGGGCTGCTGATCGTCGTGGTGATCGTGGCGACCCCGGTGCTCGGCCGCTACATGGCCAAGGTGTTCGGCAGCGACGGCGAGAAGGCCCCCGGCGACCGGGTGTTCCTGCCCGTCGAGCGCTTCGCCTACCGCGTAGTCGGCGTCGACCCGCGCAAGGAGCAGCGCTGGCAGACCTACGCGTTCGGCGTCATCGGCTTCTCGCTGTGCTCGGTGCTGTTCGTCTACCTGCTCCAGCGCGTCCAGGAGTGGCTGCCGTTCGACCCGACCGGCGCACCCCAGGTCCCGGAAGCGCTGTCGTTCAACACCGCCGTCAGCTTCGTGACCAACACGAACTGGCAGAACTACGCGCCTGAGAACACCGTCTCGCACCTGACCCAGATGACGGGCCTGGCGGTCCAGAACTTCGCGTCCGCCGCGGTGGGCCTAGCGGTGGCCGTCGCCCTGATGCGGGGCCTCACCCGCCGTCGCTCCGCCACGGTGGGCAACTTCTGGGTCGACCTCACCCGCGGCACGACCCGCATCCTGGTGCCGCTCTCGTTCGTGTTCGCGCTCGTGTTCGTGAGCCAGGGGATGATCCAGAACTTCCAGGGGTTCACCATCGGGCGGACGTTGGAAGGCGCGGTCCAGGCAATCGCCGGCGGCCCCTTCGCCAGCCAGGAGGCCATCAAGCTGCTCGGGACCAACGGAGGCGGGCCGCTCAACGCCAACGCCGCCCACCCCTTCGAAAACCCGAACGGGCTGACGAACTTCCTGCACCTGTTCGCCATCCTCGTCATCCCGTTCGCCCTCACCTACACGTTCGGGCGCTTCGCCAAGAACCAGAAGCAGGGCTGGGCCGTGTTCGCCGCCATGTTCGGCCTGTGGCTGGCCAGCGCGCTCATCGCCACGGCCTTCGAGACGGGCGGCAACCCGCAGCTGGACCAGGCCGGGGTCACGCAGCAGGTGACCGCGACCCAGTCGGGCAGCACCATGGAAGGCAAGGAGGTGCGATTCGGCGCGGCCGCCTGCGGGGTCTACGCCGCCACCACCACCGGCACCTCGACCGGGTCGGTCAACTGCTTCCACGACAGCATGACCCCGGGCGGCGGCGCGGTCCCGCTGGTGAACATGATGCTGGGCGAGGTCAGCCCGGGCGGCGTGGGCGCCGGGCTCTACGGGATGCTGGTGTTCGCCATCCTGGCCGTGTTCATCGCCGGGCTGATGGTGGGGCGGACGCCGGAGTACCTGGGCAAGAAGATCCAGGCGCCGGAGATGAAGCTGGTCGTGCTGTACATCCTGGCGGTCCCGGTCGTCGTGCTCGGCCTGGCGGGGGCGTCGGTGCTGCTGGACACCGCGGCGTCCTCGATCCTGAACCCCGGACCGCACGGCCTGACCGAGGTCGCCTACGCCTTCACCTCGGCCGCCAACAACAACGGCTCGGCCTTCGGCGGGCTCACCGGGAACACCGACTGGTACAACACCACGCTCGGCCTGGCCATGCTGGCCGGCCGCTTCCTGCTGGTGGTGCCGCTGCTGGCGCTGGCCGGGAGCCTGGCCCGCAAGCAGACGGTCCCCGCCTCCGCGGGCACGTTCCCCACCGATACCCCCCTGTTCGCCGGGCTGCTGACCGGCGTGGTGGTGATCGTCGTGGGGCTCACCTACTTCCCCGTCCTCGCGCTCGGCCCGGTGGTCGAGCAGCTCGGCCTCTAGGAGCGAGATGTCGACCGCTAGCCGTCGCTCGTTGTTCGACCCGGCGATCGTCCGCCAGGCCGCGCTCGACAGCGTCGTCAAGCTCGATCCCCGGCACATGGTCCGCAACCCGGTGATGTTCACCGTGGAGGTGGGCAGCGTGCTGGTCACCATCCTGTGGCTGCGCGACACGACGCTGTTCGCCGGGCTGGTCGCCGCGTGGCTCTGGTTCACGGTGCTGTTCGCCAACTTCGCCGAGGCCATGGCCGAGGGCCGGGGCAAGGCCCAGGCCGCCACCCTGCGCCAGGCCCGCAGCGAGACCATGGCCCATCGCCGCCGGCCGGACGGGACCATCGAGGAGGTGGCGTCGTCACTGCTCGACGTGGGCGACGAGTGCGTGGTCACCGCGGGCGAGATGATCCCCTCCGACGGCGAGGTCATCGAGGGCATCGCCTCGGTGGACGAGTCGGCCATCACCGGCGAGTCGGCCCCGGTCATCCGCGAGTCCGGCGGCGACCGGTCGGCGGTCACCGGCGGCACCCGGGTGCTGTCGGACGAGATCGTCGTGCGCATCACCGCCC
>DASRJN010000156.1:0-5136 GCA_035649455.1 Acidimicrobiales bacterium | reverse complement strand
TGCCGACCCCGAGGTCCCGCAGGTCGAGCCCGGCGCAGAAGGCGGGATCCTCACCGGTCAGCACGATGCAGGCGGCATCCTGGCCGGCCGCGATGGCGTCGACGGTGGCCGTGGCCATCGCCTTGTTCATGGCATTGCGCGTCTCGGGCCGCTGCAGCACGACCAGAGCAACGTCGCCGTCGCGCTCCACCCGCACCAGCTCTCGTTCGCTCATCGCCACCTCCCCAACCAATGTGCCATCTACGCGGCCTCGGTGATCTCATCTGTCTTGTCGGTCCGGGAAATCCCGCATGTCGATGATCACCAGGCCGTCTTCAACCATGGTGGCGACATCGTCATAGAAGGTCAGGCCCGATCGGACGGCGGTGGGTTCGGGGGGAATCCTGATGACCGGGCGCGGTTCGCAGAGGTCCTTCTGTTCGGTCTCGCGCCAGTGGCAGATGCGTTGGGTCGACGGCTCGTTGGCGATCTGCTGCGCCAGGCTCTCCAGCAGGTCCTCGCCGAGGACACTGGTGGCCTGCTTGTGCAAGCCGCTGTCCTTGGAGGCGTAGGCCGCAGCCAGCACACTCGAGGCGGTCCGGATGCCTACATGCTGCAACGCCTTGACCCGGCTGGCGGGTTTGCCGGCCTCGCCACGGGCCGCCGTTTCGCCGGTGCCGTCTCCCGAGTCGTCGAGCCCCTCGTCGGGCTCGGGCACCAGCATCATGAGCATGGCCTGGTCGGACCAGTCGATCAGTCGCTCCACCGGCAGGCGGGTGTCCACCATCATCGAGACGAGGTCGGTCGTGGCCAGGGTCGGGATGTCGGTGATCCCCTCGGACTCCAGGCGGACGCTCTCGTACATGTCGATGCCGTCGATCTGGGTCAGTGCCCGGGGCGTGGCGAAGGCGTTGGCAAAGCCCGTCTTCAGGAACCCGGTCCAGCCGGGAAGGTTGCCGAGCGTCGCTGACACGAGCAGGCCGAGGCGCTGCAACACCGTGATCGGCACCACGCCGGCGAGGAAGGCCACCGCCCACCAACCGTTCTCCACCGCGCCGGCCGGCTTGAGCAAGACGTTGATCAGGTAGGCCATGACCACGACGGTCACCAGCCGGGCCGTGATCTGGTTGTAGATCTTGGGCCGGAGGTCTCCTCGGGAGTAGCCGCGCAGCACGAGGTAGACGGCGAAGAAGTAGGCACCGAGGAACGCCATGGTGGCCGCGCTCGGGGTCGCGTCGATCAGCTCGAAGAGCGAGAGCTCGACCGGGTCCTCGGCGTCCTGGGCGGGGGCGGCCACCGCGGCCGCGTCCCGGGTGCGATTGGCCTCGAAGTCGTACGACTTCGTGGGCAGGACCAGGAGGACCCACCCGAGGCTGATCAGGATCGTCGCGACGACGATCGGCGAGTAGCGGCCACCGAGAAGGCGCGACGAGTCGGTTGAGAAGCCGGACGCCTCCCCGAGACGGTCGCCGTAGCGGGCGTCGACGTCGGCCAGCGTCTCCATCTGCGGGTCCATGCGGAAGATGGCCCGGACCCAGCCGCCCCGGATCGTGCTCACCCGCTGGCGATCGAACTGGAAGTACATGAGCGCCGGGAACAGCGAGAGGACCGCGGTGTAGATGACCTGGATGGCCCGGGAGACGAACCGGCTCTCCAGACCCCCGTTGAGCGAGAGGCCGCCGCCCATCGTGAGGAACGCCTTGCCATCGGTGGCGACGAACACCGCGACAGCCGGAAGGACCGCGCCCACGACGATCACCAGGGCCAGGATCGTCAGGTACTTCAAGTGGCGTCCGGTGTCGTTGCCGTCGTACCAGGCGTCGCCGATGCCGAGCTCGACGTCGCCTTCCTCGCTGTCGGCCACTCGCGCCGCCGCGATGCGCTTGCGCTCCCGCTGCGCCGCGAGGACGAGCGCCACCAGCACGACGATGCCGACGAGCGACGCCGTGACGATGGCTTCGGTCCGCCGCAGCGTGCCGCACACGAGGAGGTCGAACGCGAAGACTCCGAGCAGGGCGAGCATCACGAGCCAGATGGCGAAGCGGCCGAAGAGCGAGCCCCGCGTGGCCGTGATCTCACGCACGCGCACCTGGTGCCGCTGGCGCAGCGCGATCAGATGTCCGGCGAACGGCTCGAGCCGCTCGCCGTCGAACTGCCGTCGTGCCAGGGGCGGCAGGCACATGTCCCCGAACTCCGGATCCTCGATCCAGATCCGGTTGGGGGTCCGGTTGTGCACCAGGTACTGCTTCTCGGCTTCGATGCTGAAGCTCTTGTAGTAGGCCTTGCGGACCTCGTCCTGTTTCGACATCGGGTCACCTCCACGACGTCGCTGCCCGATTGCGTCGCTGCTGGAAAGATCCGCGTGCGGAAGTCCTGATACGCGACCGTGTCGCGGACGTGACCCGCCTCAGCGAGCGGCCGGTGGGCGCAGCCGGGCGGCCCGTCGCACCGCGGCCCAGTCGTGCACGGTGATGCGACGCCGGCCCGTCGACAGGACCCCGCGGTCGCGCGCCTCGGCCAGCACCTTGTTCGTGACCCGCAGCCGAGCGCCGGCCAGCGACGCGAGCTCGTTCTGCGAGACGGGCACCGGCCGGTCGGTGCCGATGACGCCGAAGAGCTCGCCGAGCGCCAGCAGCCGGCGGTGGATCCTCGTGGGGGCCGGCAGCTCCACGAGCTCGGCGACCTGTTCGGTCAGCCGCCGCACCCGGGCGACCAGGACCCTGATCAACACATCGCTCACTGCGGGTTGGTGCGAGCGCAGGTCGTCGAAGTCGTCCTGGTGCAGGACGAGGGTGTCGGTGGGCTCGATCGCTCTGATCGTCGCGGTCCGGATGTGGTCGGGGTCGATCAGCGCCATCTCGCCGAATGCCTCGCCGGCGCCCATGATCGCCAGCATGACGGGCTCACCGAGTGCGCCACCGGCCATCACCGCGACCCGGCCTCGGGTGATGACGTGGAGGGCGTCGCCCTTCTGGCCCGCGTGGTACACGAACGCACCCGTGCCGTAGCGAGTGCGATGGCAACGTTGGAGCATCAGCCGCCGCTCCTCCCCGGTGAGCGAGGCCAGCAGCTCGAGGCCGGTGTTCCCTGCCATCGCCTCCTCACCATACTACGCACGGATACGTAGTTCATCGACGCACTGGGGCGTGGTCCTCACGGCGTTAGCAGGCGACCCTTCAAGGTCGAAGACCTTGTCGAAGGGGAGCGAATGCCATGCGCCGCCCGCGTCCCACATACGACTCGTTCAGCATTGCCGACCTGACCCGCGCCTTCATAGACGGGGACAGGGACGCGCTCGATGAACTGATGTTCCGGCTCGGCCGAGTCCCCTACGCCGCAGCCCTGCAGCACCTCAACTCGATGGCCGACGCGGAGGAGGTCGCCCAGGAGACCTGGCTCCGCTTCATGCAGCATGCGGCCGAGATCCGGGAACCGGAACGGCTGGCCGGCTGGCTCTGGGTCACGGCCGCCAACGAAGCCCGTCGGCGGGGCAAGCGCGACGCCCGCCTACGGCTCGTCGAGCGGATGGAGGACGTGGCGGCCGACGAATCCGAGCCGGCATGGGCCACATCCGACTTTCGGGAGGCCGTGACCCGAGCCGTCGAGGCGAAGCTGACCGACCGCGAGCGTGACCTGCTAGGGCTGCTGATCGACAGCCGTGGTCTGGACTATCGGCAGATATCCGCCCACGCCGCCCGGCCCGTCGGCGCCATCGGCCCCACCCGGGCGCGGATCATCCGGAAGCTCCAGTCGTACCCCGACATCGCCGCCCGGGGCGCGATCGCGTGAGTCCACGGCGAGCGAGACGGCGCTAGGAGCTCGGAGCTCGCTCTCGGTCTCAGCCGCGGTGCCCGCCAGGCCATGATCCCGCGCGACACGCAGCGCACGCTCCAGCAGCTCCCGCGAGTCCGCGGCGGCTGGGTCCGGCATGTGGCCGAGGAGCCGCCCGTGCTCGAGCCATGTCCTCGCCAGCATGGGCCACGCCCGCAGCTGCGCGTGGGTGATGGCGGCGCGTTCGAACAAGCGGGTCGCCTCCGGCGGGTCGCCGACGATCCCGGCGAGCAAGGCCTGGTAGTGGCTCACCGCCCCGAAGTGGGCGGTGCCGTTGTCGATCAGCAGGTGGCCGTAGGGAGCGAACACCGGCTCGAGCGTCCGTGCGAGGCGAGCATCGGACACATGGCTCGCGGCGATCGTGGCGCAGGCCGCGGTCACTAGGAGATCCTGGTCCATCGTGGTGAAGTCGCCCGCTCCCAGCTGCCCGGTCAGCTCACGGCACTGCTCGTGCCGTCCGGTCTCGCCGTAGATCGCCGCGAGGGCGGCACGCATGACCGTGTGTCGGGGACGGCCGGCGACGAGGAGCTCGGTCACGCCGACCAACTCGTCCAGGCGGCCGGTGTGGTAGCAGATCATCCACATCTGCCCGTAGTAGAAGACCTCGGAGTCGGCGTAGCCGGCGGCGCGCCCCCGGCGGACCGCCTCGCTCGCCAGGCGCTCGGCCTCGACGAGATCACCCGCCACCGCCTGCCTCTGCGCCTGCCGCAGCATGAGGTACGCCCACACCGCAGGTTGATCCAGCTGCCGGGCGAGGGACTCCATGCGCTGCAACCGCTCGTCGGCGAGCTCGAACTCGCCCGCCTCCATAGCGGCCTGGAACCCGAGAGACGCGGCCGAGAACCGCATCTGGGGTCGGCCGAGCCCGGCGGTGAGCCGTTCCAGCTCCGCCGCCAGGTCGAGTCGCTGGGCCACCCGATCGGGGCGCCACAGCGAGCCGATGAAGAAGTTGAGCACCGACGAGAGGCTGACGGGATCCCCGAGCCTCCTTGCCATCGCGAGGCTCGCTTCGGACGCCTCGCGCTGGTGCTCCCGGTCTTGCGAGTAGAACAGCTCGGCGCCGAGCGCCGCGAGGGTTGACGCTCGCAACGGGCTGTCCTCGTCGCCGAGGAGCACCAACGCACGCTCGAGGAGGTCCACCAGGTCGTCGTCGACCGCGCCCAGGGAGCTGAACATCCCTCGGGAGCAGGCGATCGCGGCCCGGGCCATGCGCTCGCCGTCACCCAACCGGTCGGCCAGGCGGGCGGCGTCCACCAGCGAACCGCGGGCCGCAGGGTCGCCCGCCCGCTTGGCGGCCCGGCCGGAGTTGAGCAGCGCGTCGCACCG